>JAZBNQ010000518.1:0-19226 GCA_036350775.1 Mariniphaga sp. | reverse complement strand
GGATATTTTTCGGGGAGCGAAAGCAGAATTTATCCTTACTTTTGAAGGAAATTTTGCAGCCCTGGTTTGGAAGAATTGAAAAATATTATAAATGAATGTGCCTCGGGTAATGCGCGTGCGCAGGAAAAACTTTACCGGATGTTGGCACCGAAAATGTTCGGCGTTTGTTTGCGCTATGCGAAAGACCGCACCGAAGCCGAAGACAATTTACAGGACGGTTTTGTAAAGGTTTTTTCGAACATTAAAAGTTTCAGGCACGAGGGTTCTTTTGAAGGTTGGGTGAGAAGAATTATGGTGAATGTTTCGCTGAGCAAGTTCCGGAAGCAACACGTTTTGTACCCTGTTGAAGATATGGGGCAATACGATTCTGCACAGATTTCGGACGACATTCTGGCAAAAATTGGGGCAGATGATTTGCTTGGGCTGATTCAGCAGTTACCGCCGCGCTACCGCATGGTTTTTAATCTATTTGTTATGGAAGATATGAACCACCAGGAAATCAGCGAAGCGATGGACATTTCGGTGGGAACATCGAAATCGAACCTTGCACGGGCAAGGGATATTTTGAAACGTAAAGTGCTGGAACTTTACGATGACGTTGAAACAAATGCGAATTATTTTGCATAATGAAGGAAGAATTAAATAATATGGATAAAATTTTCCGGGAAAAACTGGAAGGGTTCTCGGAAGAACCGCCTGCTTTTATCTGGGACAATATTCAGGCAAACTTGTCCGGAATACGTCGCAAAAAGCGGATGGCCTGGTACAGTTGGTCGGCAGTGGCTGCCATGCTGCTTCTTGCCTTTATCGCAGGCTGGTATTTTAATGAATCGGCCGATAGGGAAGTCCCGCAGGTTGCAGAAACAGAACAGGTTGATCCTGTTGAAAAAAATAATTCCCAGGAACAAATCGCTAATACTGCTAAAACAGGTGTTCAGGAAACCAAACCCGAATTTTTGAAAAATGAAGTTTTATTTGCCGACGGAAACAGAAAAGAAACAACGCCTCAAAAGCCGGAAGAAAACAAAATCGATTCAGAAATAGAAACAGGAAACGTATCCGGAATGGTTGTGCCTGATGGAAACGAAGCAGTAATATTGGCCAGTTTGAGTATCATTCCCTCAAAAGAAACCGCTGATATTGAATGGGGAGAAGGAGAACAAAATTTTATACAGAAAGAAAAAATCCGGAATACATCGAATGAAGAAATTTTTTCATGGGAACAGCGTGTAATTCAGGGAAATGCGCAGCATTTTTCTTCAGAAGCCAAAGAAAACCGGGGCTGGAAATTAGGTATGAATGTTTCTCCCGGATATTCTTCTTACTCGGCAAAACATGGGTCGGTTTACTCCAGCAACATGACTTACAAGGCCAACGATGGAAATGCCAACCTCAGCGGCGGGATTTCGGTTCAGTACAAAACAGGAAAAAGAGTCAGCATTGAAAGCGGCGTTTATTATGCCCAAAACGGACAGCAAACAGGCAGTTCGCCTCAATTTTTTAACAACAGGGCCGAACTGGATTATGCTTTTGCACCAGCCGACAAAAACTATTTTAACACCGCAGTGAGCCTTTCAGGAAGCCGGATGGCCATGAATAGTACCGCAGGAATTATTGATTTCAAAGGAGTTCCCAAGGGAGCTGAAATAGCAGCAAACCTTGAAACTGCCGGAACATATGGCAATTCGTTGCTTACCAGCGGCGAACTGGCGCAGGTTTTCGATTTTGTGGAAATCCCGCTGTATCTGCGCTTCCTGCTCATCGACCGGAAAATAGATGTTGAACTGGTGGGCGGTGTAAATGCCGGTTTGGTTGTTGGAAACAATGCTTACATCGACAATGAATTTGGACTTCAAAATATTGGGAAAACCCGCGATATTTCACCGGTAAATATTTCAGGAACAGTGGGTTTGGGGCTAAACTACGCTTTGGGTAAAAATCTTTCGGTGGCAGTTGAACCTCGGGTAAATTATTACCTGAATTCCATTAACCGAAACCCTGAGGTCGATTTCAGACCATACCGGGTGGGTGTTTATACCGGATTGTATTACGAGTTTTAAGACTATTGATAAGAAACTATTTGATAAATAAATTATTTTTGAACAATTTACTTTTTAAGTTAAACTTTATTTGAAATAATGTATCCAACAACCAATATCGCTTAAAAGAAACCAAAATATATGTTTTATAAGCTAAACCAAAAGTCCGGTCTCAATTCAATCAGGTTAAAAATTTTGTATATTTTATTTAGCCTGGTTTTGTTTTTAGCCAACTTCGGACAAGCAAATGCCCAGAACCAGGGTGAAATACTGATTGATGGAACTTTCCGCGACCAACCACTTCAGGTTTTTTTCGATTCACTTGAAACCAAATACAATCTGCAGTTTTTTTATAAGAAGGATTGGCTGGCTTCCCAAACCATCAGCAGGACATTCAAAAACACACCACTTATCCAGGCTCTGAACAATATTTTTTTGAACAACAATCTCACTTTTCGTTTTTTTCAGGACAACGGCGTGGTAATTTATCCCCAAGTATCAGGAAGTTTTTCCCGTTTGGATGAATCTTCCCAGTTTCTGATTATTGGTAATCCACTCAATTTAGGCCGATACAAAAAAGCAACCCTTCGCGGCCGGGTTGTGGATGGAAAAACCGGTGAAACCCTGGTTGGCGCCATAGTTTATCATACCGAAACGCAAAAAGGAGCTACAACAGATGAAAACGGCGAATTTGAAATGGAACTGGCAACCGGAGATCACCGGCTTCAGTTTTCGTTTGTTGGCCTTCAAAGTTCAAGCTGGAAAATCAGGTTAATTGAAGACGGGTATGAAGAATTTCAACTGTTTGAAGAATCGCATAACATTGAGGAAGTTACGGTAGTCGGCAAGGAGGCCGATTTGCCCCGTTCTCAAATGAGCCTGGTGCAGATGTCCTCGGTTGAAATTAAAAAGTTGCCCGCTTTAATGGGCGAGGTGGATATTTTAAAAGGAATGACCATGCTGCCCGGCGTGCAAACCGTAGGTGAGTTATCATCGGGATTTAATGTGCGGGGCGGAAATACCGATCAGAACCTGATTCTGATCAATGGCAGTCCGGTGTTTAATTCCTCGCATCTTTTTGGTTTTCTGTCGCTTATAAACCCCGATGTGGTGGAGAATGTACGGTTGTTTAAAGGGGGCATGCCCGCTAATTTTGGAGAACGGGTATCATCGGTTATGGAAGTGGGTTTCAAAGACGGCAATACGGAACAAATCAGGTTTTACGGTGGAATTGGCCTGGTAAACTCCAGGGTGACCATGGACGGGCCGCTCAGTAAAAATAAAAAACTGACTTTTGTTGCAGGTGCCAGAAGTTCTTACGCCAACTGGATTATGAAGGAAATTCCCGAACTGGATTTTGCACGCAGCGTGACCAATTTTTATGATGTTTCAGGAAAAATAACCCTCAAGTTTAATAAGTACAACCGGATGAGCCTGATGGGGTATGTGAGTAACGATGAATTTAATACAAGTGCTGAATCGGTTACCCAATATGGAAATATTTTGGCCAATCTGGAAGTGAGTAACCAGCTAACCGAAGAACTATTTGGCGATTTGGAAATGGCATACAGCCGTTACAAATACAGGCTTACTGACTACGCCGGAAAAAATCCGCTGGAATCCTATTTTCTCGATAACCGGCTGGCATACTCTTCTGCAGGGTACACTTTGCGCTGGCATCCAAATGCTGTACATAAAATCATTGGTGGTGTTAAAGTTATTAATTATGGTGTTAATCCGGGAAAAATTTCGCCGGTTGAAGATACTACACTTATTGTTTCGCGAGAATTGCCTGTTGAAAACTCGCTGGAAGCTGCGTTGTTTGCCGGAGATGAAATTGAAATCTCTCCGCGGTTTTCTGTTTCAGCCGGAATGCGGTTCAGCGTTTTCAAAAATAAAACAACAGCAAAAGATTCAGAAGCTGATACAGATAATATTTTCTTTTATGCACCCCCCGGTATTCCTTCTGAAAATTTAACCCAAGAAAAATTTTATGCAGGATTAGAACCGCGGCTTTCTGCCCGGTATGATGCCAGTGCAAATACCACCCTGAAATGGAATTACCAGCGTGTGCGACAGCACATGTTTCAGTTGAGCAATAATGCAGTAATATCACCGGCCGAAACCTGGAAATCTGCAAGTCCTGATTTGAAACCGCTTATAAGCGACCAGGTTGCTTTTGGGTTGGAAAGAGGTCAGGGGTTAAAAGGTATCGGATTTTCATCGGAAGTTTATTTTAAATACCTTCAAAATCTGGTGGAATATAAAAACGGTGCACAAATAATAATGAATGAAAATATTGAGGATGATTTAATTCCTGCCAGGGGATATGCCATGGGAATTGAACTCAGCGCACAAAAAAATACAGGGCGACTCACAGGCTCTGTAAGTTACGTGCTCTCGCGAACCAAACAAAAAACCCTGGCTGAAAGTGAGTCAGATAATTTTTGGGATGGGAAGTTTTATCCTTCACTTTACGATAAACCACACGATCTTTCGATGCTGGGAACCTATAACATCAGTCGCCGGTGGCGGTTTACAGCTAACTTTGTATATATTTCAGGCAGGCCGGTCACACTTCCCGAAATCAAATACAAATACGCAGACGAAACGCTGGTTTACTATTCCGACAGGAATAAATACCGCATGCCACCTTACCATCGGCTTGACCTTTCCATCACTTTTGATGAAAATCTGCGGCGGAAACGCATGTGGAAAGGAAGCTGGACACTCTCGGTTTACAATGCTTACGGCAGGGAAAATCCGTATTCGGTTTACTACCGGAAGGCTGGGCCGGGAGCTGAAAACGATTTCAGAAAATATTCACTTTATAAACTTTCGGTTATCGGTATCCCGGTGCCGTCGTTAACCTATAATTTTAAATTTTGATGCTAAAGAAATTAAAATATCTGTGGATTCCGTTGTTGCTTTTTATTGGCTGCGAATCGGTTTACGAACCTGAACTGGATGAAGTGGAGAATGTTCTGGTGGTGGATGCACGACTGGTTTTCGGAGAGTCAACTCATCAAATTATTCTGCAAAAATCTACCGGTTTTAACGAGGCAGATTCATTTGAACCTTATACCAACGCTTTGGTCCAGTTGCTTGATTCAAAAGATAAAGGCTACCTGACGCAACAAATCCAACCTGGCGTGTATGAATTGAAAGAGCCGCTTGATTCAACGGAACGTTACCGGCTGCATATTACTGCAGGCGGTGATAGATATACTTCCGAACCGGAACCTGTCCCGCCGACTCCCCACATTTCTGCAATTTACAGCGGTGAATCAGAAAAATGGACCCAACCAGGTGGTGAAACCGATGTGGAAGATTTCAGAAAAAAACTGGGCCACCAGGTTTATGTTGATATTGACAACTACGGTACTCACAGGTATTACCGTTTCGACGCCCGCAAGATTATGCAGTACCAGTTTCCATTCGACACAATAATTGATGGTGTGCCTACCCCGGAATATAAATTCGGTTGGAAATCCATTTATCCGGACGGAATTTTTGACATTGCCGGACCAAACGATTATGCTTCGGAACTAAACATTACAAAACATCCAGTTGAATTTTTCCCATACCAATCCGGGCGAACGGTTACAGGAGAAACAGAAGTGGGATGGATTTATATCATGTACCAATACAGCATTTCGCAAAATGCTTGGAGATATTACAACGATTTGAACAGCCAACTTGGTGCCGATGGAAAAATATTTGACCCGATGTATGTGCAGGCACGTAGCAACCTGCAATGTATTTCAGATCCCAAAAAAGTAGTGTTGGGAAATTTTGAAATTTCGAGGTACCGTGAACACCGGTTTTTTGTCCGGCTGGAACCACGCACCGGTAATCATATTCTCAGGAGAATAACTGTTTTTCACAACATTCCGGAGTCGGGGATTAAATCTTTGGTTCCACCCTGGTTTTGGGAAAATTAAACAATGCAAGAAATGAACATGCCTTTTCATAAACAAATATTGATCTTACTGTTTTCAGTACTGTTTTTATCTGGTTTTGCCCAATCCGATAATCCGGATACTGAACTTTTTCTGTTTACCGACCGTGAGTTTTGTGTTTCAGGCGATACCGTATGGTTTAATGTTTTTCTGAAAAACGGGCAAAGTAAAAGCAATGTGGTTCATGTTCAACTTACCAGTGCCGGCAACCACATCATTGGCACCGTCATGAAAAAATCTTCCGATAACCGGGCTGAAGGGTATATTCAGGTTCCCGACTCATTAAGTTCCGGTGTATATTTTTTGTCGGCCTTTTTCTACCAGCATCTTTCGGAGGAAGAAAGGGAGGTTGAAAAAAAATCGCTGTTCGTTTACAACCGTTTTCAGCCCGATTTGACAGAATTATTCATTCCCGCACCGGAGAGTAAATTAAAGGAAAAAGGAATTGTGCCAAAACTTCAGGTAAAACCTGGTAAAAGCAAATACAAAGTCAGAGAAAATGTATCGGTTGAACTAAGTTTAGGCAACATTAATCCATCCGAAATTAAGGAAGTGATTGTAAAAGCTTCGTTAGTTGATGATTTGGCCCGCCAGGGTGGCGGAAGGTTTTTGACCAGTTCTGCTGCTTCACCCATGGTAGTCCCTGGTTTTGAAGAGAAAGACGGCTTTATACTTGGCGGAAAAGTGACCCAAACCGATTCGAATGAATCCCCTGAAAAAGCAGTGGTTTTTTTGTCATTACCGGAAAATCCCAGCTTTCTGGATTATTATGTAACCGGCGATGACGGTTATTTTTATTTTTTTCTGGAAAATGCAGTAGGAGTGGGGGAAGTAGTTCTCCAGGCCATTTCAGAAAATGGTACGGAACTAAAAGCCAATGTTGAATTTAGCATGCAGAAAATTCAGCAACCTGTTATTTTGCAAAAGCAAACACTAAATCAGCAGCAGATAGATTTTATGAATGTTTTGACTGGCGCGGGTTTTATAAAGCGTCTGTTTCAGGAAAATTACACCATTCCTCCCATCGAATTCTCAATGTCCAATGGATTCAGTATCCCGGTTTACGGCCATCCCCAGCGCACTGTGGACCCCGACGAATTTTATGAATTGAATAATTTCAGGGAAATATCAAGAGAGTTGCTGCCTGGTTTGCAATACCGCACCAAACGCGGGAGTACCACCATTCGAATGCTTAACCTGAATGAAAATGCATATTTCGAAACCGAGCCGTTCAAACTGATTAACGGAGTGCCTGTTTTTAAGAACCGGCTTTTTGCATCGCTTGGTTCTTCCGACATTGACCAAATTGAATATGCCATGGAAGACCGCCTTTTTGGCGACCTTCGGTTTACCGGAATTTTAGCCCTGTATTTAAAAGACAACTCGAATCGCTGGATGGCAAATCAGCCTGATTTCAAGCAGTTTTCAGTACCCTTACTACAACCGGAAAAAAAATATGAAATCCGGTTAAACCCTGAATTGAAAGAAAATATACCGGATCTGCGCACCGTTTATCTCTGGCAGATAATGAAAACCGGCGAAGATCAAAAAATCGATTTTTTTCTTTCCGACATAAAGGGAAAGGTTGAAATTGCAGTGGAAGGTGTTACCCAAAACGGGCAGATTTTTAAACATTCAGAAATAATAGAAGTGAAATGAAACCAGGAGCAGAAAAGAAAATACAGTTGTTTATTTTGATTTTTGTGCTGGCATTATTTAGTCAGGCCCAAACTTCCCTTCTCAATTGGGAGGCTCTGGGTGAAAATTCAAACCGGCTTGAAGGAAAACTGACCGGACTTTCATACCGAATTCCACCCCTTGCAAACAGCACTCATTTTCTGCAGGATAGTTGGGTTGACGGTGAAATATTACTGGAAGATGGCGATTTATTCAACAGTGTAAAAATCCGGTACCTGGCCTTTCATGATGAATTGGTTGCATACAATCCGAATTTAAAACAACTTTTTATTGTTGATAAGGAAAAAGTAAACAGCTTCACGTTCCGCTATCCGAAAGGGCAGCAAAAATTTGTAAAACTTTATTTCGATTCCTTTGTAAATGCCGGATACCGGTATTTCGATTTAAAGTACGACGGGACCCGCTGGCTGGTCGCCTTTCATTATATTTATGAAGAAAAAACCAGCGTTTACCGCGATGCGTACGGTAAGTTGAGAGATACCAGGCTCAAACCAAAACAAACATACTTTATGTATTTTCCTGAGGATGAACAATTCCGGAGGGTGCAGGAAAAACGCCGCTGGTTTGTTAAACTTTTCCCTGAAAGAAAAAGGGATGTACGCAGAATGTTCCGCAGAAACAACCTCCGCCGGTTCGATGAAAAGGGAATGATCCAGGCTTTCTCTTTGCTGGATGAGAACGGATATTTCGACTGATTTTACCGGATGATTTCCCCGAAAAACACAGAATTCATTAACAACTTATTTGTGCCCAGCCAAATTCCGCGAAATGTCATACTTTCGTGGTAACTGATTACATTGCCACGACCCACCGATTGTACCGAAACCACCGGGGAATTTTTTATGCGTTCCAGGTTTTTCTCCGAAACAAATCCACTTAGAAACGGGTCGTCTGAAAATTTTACCGGCTCTGAATATTTTGTATTTAACGATTCAGCCAAAGCATTTCCCGATTTAAATACCGGCAATTCCTCTTGCAAATACCCGTAACAAAGCGGGTGAGTAATGTCCATTTCAGTATTAAAAATTGCGCCGGCAATGGCATTTAAACTGTATTCTTTGCTCCGGTCGGCATAACTCAATTGCAATGTTGTATCGGGCTCAATGCCTTTTTTGTATTGCGTTTTTCCCAGTTCGTTTCGCGATGCCCACAATGCTGCATTTTTAATTGTAATCAGTATTCCGCCTGCTTCGGTCCAGCGTTTTATATTTTCTGTTGCTGAATTGCTTATCTCGCGGTACGAACCCGCCGGCAAAATCAGGGTGTTGTATCGATTTAAATCAATGCTGCCCAGATTGTCGCTTTCGGCCAGTGTTACCGGAATTTTATACTGCTGGTCGAACAGGTGCCAGATTTCACCGGCATCACGACTGCTCACACTTCCGCCAACCAGCATCAGCACTTCGGGTTTTTTCAGCGAAACAAAACTGCCGCTGCCAATGTGAATTCCTTTGGATGCCAGCCCCGTATCCAATCCGTAAAAATCGATGCCGGTTTTTTGTGCCACCAGATTAACCAGGTTGAAAATATCTTCTTCATTCATTTTTTGTCCGGCTGCGGGAACCAGGATGGTGCCGAACGTGAAATTTTCTTCTTTTCCGTTAACAATGAATGTAAATTCCTCGGTAGCTACTTTTGTCATAAGCCCCTCTTTTTGCAAATTGAAAAGGGCTTTGGGCGCCGCATATTCATTCCACCGGAACAAATAGGCCAGGCTGCTTTTTCCGCCAAACACTTTTCCTTCCTGTAATTTAGGTTCAGCAGGTTTTTCTGAAAATTGAATATTTCGTAATGAGGTCAATTTGGCAAACGGCAGATTAAACGCATACGGAAAAGTCCAGGTTGAGACATCATAAAATGTGCTGTCGGCAAACTCAGTATTTATCTCGAATATACTTTTTATCAAGCGGTATTGTGGCTGTTTTTGGGGAACCACAAAACTAAATCCGGGTTTGAATGTTTTTCCTTCTGCTGTATAATCCTGTTCGTTTTGGTAAACCTGAATCTGATGCTGGTTAAGCAAATCCAAAAATTTCAGTGTTTTTTGCCGGTTGTTTTCATCGCCGAAAATGTACGCTTTTACCTCTTCTTTTTCTGCCAGTTCAAGTGCTTCGGTATAAAAATCTTTTTGAAATTGTAATAGTTCATCTTTCAGATTCATTGCAGCCTCAAGCGTGGAAAGCGAAACGGTAAACTGGTTTTTAATGCCGAAAGCCAGTGTTTTTATACCATTGGTAGTTTCGCGGATTCGTCCCCGAAAACCGGCCTGCTCAAATAAAATTCCTACGCTGGCATTCACATCGGGGTACGACGAGCCTTTTCCAAAGTAGTAGTCGTCGAACTGTTCTTCCATATAATAAGGCGATCCAATTTCATCCAGAAATGCAGAATGGTATTTGGCAATTTCGTAAGTCAGCCGGTAGTTTTCTTCGGGGGTAAGCGGATTGTTGCGGCTGGGTACACCGGGCTGAAAAAAGAACGTAGAATTGGCGCCCATTTCATGGTGGTCGGTAACAATGTTGGGTTTCCACTGGTGGAAGGCAGCCACGCGGCCACGGCTCTCGGGATGCACCAGCAACAGGTAATCGCGGTTTAAATCGAACCAGTAGTGGTTGGTGCGTCCACCCGGCCACACCTCGCGAAACTGGCGTGAGTCGGGACTGGTTACATCGGTAATACTTTGGTGCATGTTGGCCCAGGTGCTGTGGCGAACAAATCCGTCGGGATTCAGGCACGGATCAACCAGGATGATTGTGTTTTCCAGCAGCCGGTTGATTTTTTCTCCTTGAGCAGCTGCCAGGTAATATGCCGTTAAAACCGAAGAGTTGGTGGCACTCGATTCATTGCCGTGAACCCCGTAGCCCAGGTTCACCACCAGCGGAACGTTTTCAGAAGAAATATTTTTTTCCGGGCGGGAATAATTTACATGCAATTCTTTCAGTTCATTCAATCGTTTTTGGTTCTGTTCCGAAGTAAAAATGAGATGCACAAGTGGCCGGTTTTCATAAGAACGGGCATATTCACTGATTACTGCTCTTTCGGATACCCGTGCTATCTCTTTCATGTAATTCAAAACCTGGTCATGGGTGAGATGCCATTGCCCCATCTGCTGGTTAAAATATTCTTCGGGTGTTGGTACATTTTTATTGTACGTAACATCATCCGGCAGAAAATAACTCAGAGGTTCCTGAGCCAGTGCGTTTAAAACCAGAGAAATAACCAGGAAAATGGCGATAGCAAATTTTTTCATTTCATTAATATAAAAAGTGATTGAACAGAACACTTTAAAAAAGTTTCCCGAATATTGGAAAAATATTTCTTTTCACGCAACCAATCGGCAACCTTTTCCATCTACCATGTAAAATAACTACTGCTATGAAACGAGCATGATAAAAAATATTACGAAGGAGGATGATTGAAGTCTATGCGAGTTCCATCGAATACCTTTAAAAATTAATAATTATAATGAGATGAAAAAATTGTGTCTGTTTGCAATTGCTGTGCTTTTTGCTTTTTCTGCTTTTGCTCAAAGCGAAAAAGGGCATGTTTACCTCAAAAACGGAACCATTCTAAAAGGAAAGTATGAGTACTCCAATACCGGCAAATTGCGTGTTGAATCAGCCGGGAACATCTGGGTTTTCGATGTGGCTGAAATTGACAGCGTGGCAGGAAGAAGCGCTGCACGTGCGACTCAAATGGAAGATCTTCCGCAGTATTCCCGAATTTTTTACCGCACTGAAGTGGGTGTTTTGGCCGGAAATTCGCAAAACAGCCAGTCGTCGCCAATGAGTTTTAACGGAACAGTGAACTACCTGATTACGCCACAGTTTTCTGCCGGGATTGGTTTTGGGGCCGAATTGTTAAAGGAATCTTACCTGCCGGCTTTTGTAAATGCCGAGTATAAACTGCGGAATTCGTGGTCGTCGCCCTACTTTTTTTTAAAGGCCGGCTACCAGGTTCCGTTGGAAGATTCGCGCGAAATTTACTATGATGTGCAACCGTACTGGCTTAGTACCAGCAGCTTCTGGCCTGGTCCGCAACCCTCTCATAACTACGGAGAACTTGACCCAAGGGGTGGAATTCTGATAAATCCGGGAATCGGGTATTCGCACTTGTTTTCTCCCGGTTTTGGCATGTCGCTGGGTTTCGGTTACCAGTTTCACCGGTTGCACTATAAAGGTGAAAAAGATTACGGACTTGACATCGATTACAACCGTCTCACTGTAAAACTGGGTTTCATTTTCAACTAAACAATCCACATCATGAAAACAATCAGAAATATTTTTGCATTCATCATTTTAATGGCGGTTTCCAACGCCTGCATGGACGAATATACCGAAGTGTTTACCGCCAATTCGCCAGTTTATATGAGTTACGAAGATTTGCGCGATGCCGTGAATTTGAAAGTGGCGCGTCAACTTGAAAATCCCGGGAAAATTTATTTTAAGGACGACTACATTTTTATTAACGAAGAACTGAAAGGAATTCACATCATTGATAACCGCAACCCGGAAAACCCTGAAAATATCGGTTTTATCGAAGTTCCCGGAAATGCGGACATCGCCATTAAAAATAACACGTTGTATGCTGACAGTTACGTTGATTTGGTGGCTATTGACATTTCGGATGTGAACAACCCGAAAGAAGTGAGCCGTGTGGAAGATATTTTCCCTTATACCACACCACCTTACAACGAAGATTATCGCGTGGCCAAAGTAGATGAGGAGAAAGGGGTGGTTATCGATTGGGAGATAAAAAAGGTGCGCCAGGAAATGGAATACCATTACTACCCGGTTTATTACCGGTTTGCAGAGGTTGATTATGCCATGAGCGACGGAGGTTTCAGCGGTGGTGCAGTTCAGAATGGAAGTACGTTTGGCATTGGCGGAAGCATGGCCAGGTTTGGGTTGTACAGCGATTATTTGTATGCAGTGGACCATTCCACGCTTTATATGTTCGATGTTAACGACGATGAAAACCCGCACAGCATCGGGAAACAAAATGTGGGCTGGGATGTGGAAACCATGTTTATTTACGACGGGCACATGTTTTTCGGAACACAGTCTGGGATGCGAATTTTTAACCTCGATGTGGCTACGGTTCCTGAATATGTTGGTGAATTTTGGCATGTGACGAGTTGCGATCCGGTGGTGGTTTCCGACGGCTACGCTTACGTGACACTTCGCGGCGGAAACCAATGCGGCAGCAATGTTAACCGCCTTGATGTGCTCCAACTTTCGTCCGATTATAAAAACACTACACTTTTGCAGTCGTACCCGCTGAACGGGCCATACGGGCTGGGAGTTGACGACGACATTTTGTTTGTGTGCGACGGCGATGCCGGATTGAAAGTGTATGACGTTACCGACAAACATCACATCGATGACCACATGATTGCCCGCTTTTCAAACATCAACACCTACGATGTGATTCCGGTAAACGGTTACCTGTTTATGATTGGCGACGACGGATTTTACCAGTACGATTATTCCAACTTAAACGACATCCGCCAGGTAAGTTTTATCCCGGTGAAGGAAAACAATTAAACAATGTTCAACAGTCATACTGTCACTTCAAGTGATGGTATGACTTGATTTTTAACCAATAAAAAACTATTCATGCGAACGATTTTATTCATAACTTTTTTATCCGTTTTTGTCCATTCTGCTTTTGCACAAAATGAAAAAGTAAGGGTGTTTTTAAAAAACGGATCCACTTTTTCAGGAAATATTATGGAACCGGACACTCTGGATGTTTTCAAACTGAAGTCGGGCAAAAACGTGCTGGTTTTCCCCCAATCGGATATTGATACGGTTTTATTCAGAAAAATACAAAAAACACAGACCCTGTTTGAAGTTCCCTGGTTTTTTAAAGTGGCCGGCGGCGTTCTGCCCGGAAATGCCGAAAATGAAGAGAGCGCCCCGCAGTTTTTCCATGGCTCATTCAATTATGGTTTAACCGGGAATTTTTTCGCAGGTGGCGGAACCGGGGTTGAATATTACATGGAACAGACCTTTATCCCGGTTTTTGCCAACTTCGAATTTAAATTCAGGCAAACCCGCTTTTCGCCCCACCTGTTTCTGAAAACGGGTTATCTTTTCCCCGGAGAGGTGCAGCAGCCATCTGATTTATATGATGATAACGACTCACGAAACCTGCCGCCCAAGTACCTGAAAGGAAGTGGCGGAATTATGCTGAACCCCGGATTTGGATTCACGTCCATGTTTGGACCGAACCTCGGATTCAGTATCGCAGCCGGCTATCGGCATCATACACTTAATTATTCGGGAAAAGACAAATATGAGCTGCAGCAACGCTACAACAGAATAAGTTTATCCTTCGGTTTAATCTTTAAATAATTTAATGATGAAAACAAAAAATATAAAATGGTTCGGAATCTTACTGATGGTTTTTTCAATCTCAGGGTGTAAAGATGTAATTTATGAAAACGATCTGCGCAATGTGCCGGTTTACATGACATACAACGAGTTGCGTTCGGCGGTAAAACAAGCGGCGCCCCGCAGCCTGGTCAATCCGGGTAAAATTTATTTTAAGGATGGATTTATTTTTATTAACGAAGAATTGAAGGGAATTCATGTAATCGACAACCGCGATCCGCATAACCCGGTTAATACAGCTTTTATCGAAATTCCGGGAAATATTGACATGGCCATTAAACATGATATTTTGTATGCCGACAGTTACATCGACCTGGTGGCTATCGATATTTCAGAAGTGAACAATCCAAAAGAAGTGAACCGCATAACCGAAATTTTTCCCTATGCCGTACCTGAGGTAAAAGACGATAATCTTTTGATGGCAGAAGTGGACGAAAAAAAAGGTGTGGTGGTTGACTGGGAAATTGATTACGCCCGGCTGCAGGTTGAACGAAAGAGTTACCCCATTTACCGTAGCGGCTGGTATGGTGAAAAAATGTACCTGGATGCCGCTTATGCCAATTTTGCTGCGGCGTCTTCCACTTCGCAACGTATTGGCGGATACACGAGCAGCTCGCAGGGAAATTCGTTTGGCATCGGCGGTTCCATGGCGCGCTTTGGCTTGAATGGCGATTATTTATATACTGTTGATGCGGAGCAGTTTCATATTTTCGATGTGGAAAACAACGAGGAACCTGTTTTGGCGAGTGAAAAAGAAGCCGGGTCCGACATTGAAACCATGTTTATTCACGACGGGCACCTATTTCTGGGAACCATGACGGGAATGCTGGTTTATTCGCTGGCCGAACCTGAAAATCCGGTTCAGATTAACAGCTACAGCCATGTGCGCAGTTGCGATCCGGTGGTGGTGCAGAACCACATTGCCTATGTAACATTGCGGGGCGGAAATGAATGCGGCCGCACCGTTAGCAAGCTGGACATCCTCAAGTTAAGCAGCGACTACAAAATTGCTACCCTGCAATATTCCTACACCATGCAAGAACCTTATGGCCTGGGAATTGATGACGAAATCCTTTTTGTGTGCGACGGCAAAGACGGCCTGCTCGTTTACGATGCCTCTGATTTGGCTTTTATTGGTAGCCGAAAAATAGCACAGTTCCCCGAAATCGATGCGTTCGACGTGATTCCGTTTAACGATTTTCTGTTTATGATTGGCAAAGACGGTTTTTACCAGTACGATTATTCTGATTTGCAGGACATCCAGCAGATAAGCCACATTCCGGTACAAGAATACAATTAAATCAATCCATTCGGTTTAAACGGGCGGCATCGTGTAATGCGGTGCTGCCCGTTTTGCTGATATTTAAATTTTGTCGTCGATCAGGCAACGAAACCTGCATCCACCTTTAAAGTTTAACCCAGCTTTTTCATCATATTATCACAATTTCCCTGGTAGATCCCGAATGTTTTAACATCGGCCAATCCAAGTTGTGCAAGACTATCACGAATTAGTTCAGAGTCCTCATCCTGAATATCTCCTTCCATAAAAGCATTTTCTGCCCATGTCACCAATTCCTTCAGGGTTATTTTATGTTGAAAGTAATTTAAATGATTAATTGCCAGTTGTTTTGTTATAATCATGGTTTGTTTTAAAAAGCTCCCAATTTAAAAATTCTCAAAGAAGAGGGGCAAGTGTGTATTACGAAAAGTTTTGAATTTGGTAAATTATAAAAAGGAAACAAAATGAGCGGTACAATGTAAAGCAAAAAAATATTTGACAGTCGATAAAGGGAAACGGGTTGCAGTGCAAACAGAACTCAAAAAACATAAAAAAATCATTCAGAAATACTTCGATTATATAGAGGACAGAACAGCTATTACAAAGATCCGAAATGAATAAACAGTTCCTTTTGATGAGGTGATATCAAAATTTGAAAAGCTGCATAAAAGAATTTCCTAAGACTTTATTCCAATTCCTTTACCGCGATAAAAATGAAATTATGTAATAATAAGTTATTTGCGTTTTTTATGACAAAATGCTTATATTTAGGTGCAAAAAACCAAAACAAAGAGAAACATTTTTTGGAAAAACTAAATCTGAAAATTAATTTACTAATTATGAACCAAATCTTTAAACAAAAACAATTACAATTTATTTTTTTTATTTTATTTCTTTTTATCTCCTTTAGTGTTTTCAGTCAAAAAACATTTACTGTTGTTTGCGATAAAACAGATAATACGGTAAAAGTAGTAGATTCAGAAAGGCGATCACCCAATTTTGTTCCTATCAAAGGGGGATTTCCTTTTCGTCAGGTTGCCCAAAAATGGATAGATGAAAATTACACAACAACGGATTGCGACCCGGGTGAGATTTTAGATCAAATTCAAACACAAGCTAAGCCAAATAATTCACATACGCAAAGCACAAAGGTATCCAGTACTTCCGGGCAACAAACAAATTCACCCCAAAATAAAACCAACTCTGGGCAGTCACACCAGTCTCCGGTCAAATTTAATAATACATCTCTTTTATTAGATGTTAAATTCTCTAATCTCGGTGAAGTTTTATTGCTTGAGAATAATTTTGTGCCGGGAGTTGAACTGGGTTTTGAACAGCTAATTGGAAAGCAAATATATTTTGGTACGGGCTTGCTATTTAATGCTTATTTCGCCATACCTGATTTAAATGAAGAGGATTTGCAGTTTATTTATTTTGGGCGTATTCCTGCATTTGTAGGGTATCGGTTAAAAAATAATGGAATGGTGGTAATGGGAGAGGCAGGTGTGCATTTAAACACTAAAATGGTTTCGACAGAGCCAGATAAAAGAATTATGGGCAGAACAGGCACCGATAACTCAGTCAATTTATTGGGAAGAATAAAGTTAGGAAGTGAAATAGTGTTGTTTGAACTTGGTGGTGAGTTTTGGCTAACTGATGTTTTTGAAAATTACAAAGATTTTAATATGACGTCGGTTTATTTAGGATTAAGGTTTTATTTTTAAATGAATGTGTTAATGCTTAGGTACTTAAACATAATTGCTCTTTTTATTTTACTCGTTCAGTTTTGTTCAGCGCAAATAGCAGTTGATCAAGATCAGCTTTCAAAGGCACTGAAAGAGAAAATTGAGGAGGAAATTACCGATAAATTAACTTCCTCTGTTCAAAGTACAGAAGCCTGGATAACAAAAGAAACTTATTTTTCAATTATTCTGGAACCACTTGAGCCTTTTGGCATAAATCCTTCTGATCCGAATTTTATAAATCAGGCAAACGATATTTACCAGAAAATTCAGCAAAAGGTTAAAGATGATCCTTCGCTGACGAGAAGCGGTCTTTTAAAAGATGAAATGAAAGGATTTGTTAAGCAAGGATTAATAAATTATGCCTCAAGCTATATCGATAAGGAATCGTTTGAGATTTATGATCAATGTTCTAATCTGATTACAGCCGGGAAGGAAAAAATTGAAGCACTTTTAGATGCAGCGGAAGGAATCTCCGGGTTAGCTCCGGATGACGCAGACTATGAATCAGATGTTACAGCAATTCTAGTAAAATACGGAATAAAATCAGACTATTTTTACCTTATTGACGATCTTGATAAAGTCCTTTCTGTAGGCTATGAAAAACTTGCCGATCCAATAAGTGCATTTTCAACTGTTGCCTCGGCTATGAGTTCAGATGACCCGGTGTATAAAATTGAAATGTTACTTGAATTAGGAGAGTCGTTCGGGGGAAAGGTGCCCATAATTGGCGATTTAATTACACCTATTTTTACCTTGGGGAAAGGTGTTCTTTCAGCTGCAAAAGGATTGGAAAATGTATTTGAAAGAAATTTAAATCAAGGCTGTATTAACTCAACAGGAGGAACTTATGCATCAGTTAATAAAAACAAAAGAACATTATTTATTCAACAATTTCCCAATGCCGGAAGAGTATGTCCTTTAAACCAGGGGGTCTATAATCCGGTTTATAACAACACTTATCAAAGCGAAACTTATGCGACTGATTTATATTTCTATTTGAATAACAAATGGGAAAAAGGCAAAAAAGATAATTTTCACTTGGGGAAAGATGATATCTTTTCAGCTATCCAATGGTTAAGGAGTAACGGGCATTCTGAAAAAGCTACCGATCTGGAATTTATTGTAAAATCTTTTCAAAAAGAATATGGGTGGAAAATTTATACTGATGAAGTTCAAAAAAGAATAGACAGGATACAGCAACTCTTTCAATTTTCCTACTCAACCATAAACATATGCCAAAAAGAAAAAGTTGAACAATTTTATATGGACAAAATTGGTTTTAACTGGCTTATCAGGTTGCTTAATTCCAACGAATTGGAATACACATGGAACGAACTTAAATACTTTAATATTGCTACTCAGGATATCCTGAACTCAATGATAACAAATTATTACCTGAGCAAGCATCATGATAACCTGAATCAGCTCGACAGAATTATCAGAAACCTCGAAGAAAATGTTCCGGTAAATATCTACGGAACAGTAAATAACGGTAGCGGGATTCCTGTTAGTGGAGCAAAGTTACACGTTGGATTAAATTCGATGTTTTCCTCAGGAGATCCGGATCATAAAATCATTACATCCTCCAGCGGGTATTTTTCTTATTATATTTTAATGATGCTGTATGACAATAAAAACTTAACTGTGTCTGCTACGACGCCCGATGGAAATACAGTAAGTAAAGACATTCGCGTTGAACCCGGACTTAACAGCAACGCTTACCGGGTAGAACTTAATTTACCATACGAAGAACCAGATACTACATCCGCAATCAGCCCAAATATTACAGCGAATGCGCCAGCACAGGATAGTGTAACTTTCCCTCCGCCCACCCCTGACTCTATTGCGATTGATATTAATACGCTATTGAGTCAATCTGATTGTGCAAATGTTCCAGGCGCTGTGGCTGAGTGGGATGAGGTAAACAAAACGGTTGTGTGCAGATGCACCGAAGATTTTTATACCTGGGATGATGCACAAAAAAAATGTGTTCCCGACATCCAGGCGATTCTTGATCATTCAAATTGTTCACAATATCCAAATACCCAACCTACATGGGATTATTCAACAAATGAACCTGTTTGTGAATGCAAACCGGGTTATGT
>JAZBNQ010000517.1:0-5138 GCA_036350775.1 Mariniphaga sp. | reverse complement strand
GCTCATTTTTAATTTCTGGTCGGTAACTTGTTTTAGTTTTTCAGCGCCGCCAATGGCTTCAATGTAATTTTCAATTACTTTTTTGGCTGTCATTCCTTCCGGAATCACAGCGCCCGAGCTTTCGACTTTTCTTCCGTACGGATCGAAAAACAGAACCTCGTTATTTGCGCTGAAACGTGCCAGTTTGGGCGCAACTTCGCCTTTGTTGCCACCCACCAGAATCCAGGCATTTTCAGGTTTGATGTACTTTTTGGCCATGGCCGTAACATCTTCAGTGGTAACGGCTGCCAGTTTCTCCAAATAGGTTTTGTAGTAATCTTGCGGAAGGTTGTATCGTTCGATGTTCAACGCAAAATTGGCGATGGTTCGCGGACTTTCCAACGAGCGGGCAAAGCTGCCATTCATGAAGTTTTTTACCAAATCGAGTGTTTCCTGATCAACCGGCTCCTCCACCATGCGGTCCAATTCGTAAAGAATTTCCACCAGCGCACTGTCGGTTACATTGTTGCCCACCTCGGTACGGGCAGTAAACCGTCCCAGAACCTTATCAGATGATAATGAAGAACGGGCTCCATAGGTATAGGCTTTATCTTCGCGCAGGTTTTGCATGAGTCGGCCCGAGAATACGCCGCCACCCAGCACGCTGTTCATCACGCTGGCTTTTATAGCATCGGGCGCTCCTGGTAGCAATTCGATTGGATAACTAACAGCAAGCACACTCTGAACAGCGCCGTCGCGGTTGGCAAAAGCCACGGTGTTTTCAGCAGGAGGCTGTGGCTTGAAATAACTGGCCTTTGGCACATCGCCATTTTCCCAGTTTTTGAAATACTTTTTAGTCAGTTTTTTCGCCTCTTTGGTAGTAATATCGCCCACAATTACCAGATAAGCTGTATTGGGTTTAAAGTAAGTGCTGTAATAAGTTACAATGTGATCGCGGTTGATGTTTCCCAGCGTTTCTTTGGTAACCACCTCACCGTAGGGGTGCTCTTCACCGTAAACTACAGAAGTAATCAGGTTATCTACCATAAAATTGGCGTCGTTTTCGCTGGCTGCCAGCGCCGAAACCGACTGCTCTAAAACTTTTTCAAGTTCATCCTGCGGAAAAATTGGGTTTAGCAGCACATCCGACATCAGCTCGAGCAGTTTGTCTTTATGCCTGGTGAGCGATGAAGCGTAAACTCCTGTTGAATAGGTATTCAGCGAAGCTCCGATAAAATCGATTTCCTCGTCGATTTCCTGTTTTGTACGGTTTTTTGTGCCAGAACGCATGAGCTGGCCCGCCAGGTCAACATACCCTTTGGCATCGCCTTCCATTACCGGATCGATATCCAACGAAAGCTGCCACGAAATGACCGGTGTTTTATGGTTTTCCACCACAATCACTTTTAACCCGTTCGGGAGGGTGAACATGTTGTAATCGCCAATATTAACCTCAGGTGCCGGGCCCGGTTTTGGCGGCTGGCTTCGATCGAGTTGGGCACTGAGGGAAAAGGTTAGCAGAATGCCTGCAAATAAGATTAAAAATATCTTCTTCATTTTTTTTGATTTTTCGGTTTAATTTGTTTGGTTTTTGGGCATGAAATAGAGCACAACGCGGTTATCTTCCCTTAAATATTCCTGGGCGGCGTTCAAAATATCTTCACGGGTAACCGAAAGGTATTTTTCGAGGGTTGAGTTTACCAGGCTTGCATCATTGAAAAAGGTATGGCTCATAGCCAGGTTTTGCGCACGGCTGGCAATGGTGGTATTGCTGTTAACTATCCGGTTCTCAAACTGATTTTTAAGTTTTTCAAGCTCCAGTTCTGAAATCAGTTCAGTACGTGCTTTTTCCAATTCCTTATTCAAAGCATCTTCCAGCACTTTTGGGTCAACACCCACCTGAGGAATAGCAAAGATAAGTGTTAACCCGGGATGCTCGAAGCCCATTGGAACTGCCATCACCTGCAAAGCAAGGCGCTGTTCGTCAACCAATGTACGATACAGGCGGCTGCTTTGCCCCTGTGAAAGTAAGGTTCCCAACATCTCAACGGCATAGTAGTCTCCTGTTCCGCGACCAGGAATATGATATGCCTGAATAACTGCAGGCAACTGAATATTATCGTAAACGGTATCACGTACTTCCTCAGTACGTCGTGGCTCGTTTGGTAGAGGCCGTCTTATATCCATCTTCCCTGCCGGAATTTCAGCAAAATATTTTTCAATGAGCGGTTTGGTTTCTTCCACGTCAATATCGCCTGAAATAACCAGAACGGCATTGTTTGGAACGTAGAACATATCATGGAATTCCCTGAATTCCTGGTCTTCGGCATTGCGGATGTGTTCGTCGGCGCCCAGAACATCCCAGCGGTAGGTGTGTTCGGTAAATGCCCGGCTTACCGTTTCAACAAGTAACCTGCCATAAGGCCGGTTGTCTCGGGTCTGTTTCATCTCCTCGGTAACTACACCTTTCTGGGTGGCAATACCAATGGAATCGACACGGGCATGCATCAGCCTTTCCGACTCAAGCCACAATCCCAGTTCAAGCTGGTTTGACGGGAGCATGACATAATAATACGTTACATCGTTCGAGGTAAACGCATTGAGCGTTCCGCCCGCCTCCTCCACATAGCGTGAAAACATGCCGCGAGGGATATTTTCTGTCCCTTCAAACATCAGGTGCTCAAAAAAGTGGGCAAACCCGGTGCGGTTGGGCAGCTCATTTTTTGAGCCCACATGGTACATAATACTCACAATCACATTGGGTGTGGTGTTGTCGGGCTGCAAAATCACATGTAACCCGTTGTCGAGTTTATACTCTGCAAACTCTATTTCGCTGGTTTGTGCCAGTGATGGCAATACAAACAGCACCAGCAAAAGCGCAATTAAATTTCTGATATTACTTTTCATTCTTAAAAAATTAGTTTTTAATGTATTTTCGGTAAAAGATTCAAATGTAAACATTCGCTTTAAAAAACAAAAGGCATCATTTCCAAAATATTCGGTCAACACTCACCAAAAGTTTTCAGTAATTCTACATACCCGAATTTTGAGTTGCATCCTTTTTTGATCACTTATGGAGTCTGTTAAGAAAAGTGTTAATCTTTATTTCGATTTTATTTTTTCGCCAGTGCTTCCACTTCGCTGAACACCCTGAAAAAATTGCCGCCCCACACTTTCAAAATTTCTTCTTCAGTATAACCCCGTTTTACCATTTCGCGGGTGATGTTGGGAAACTGGCTCACATCCTGGCAGTCGGCCAAACCGCCACCACCGTCAAAGTCGCTGCCAATGCCCACATAATCAATGCCCACCAGATTTTTTACATGGTCGATGTGGTCCACCAAATCGGCAACGGTGGGCAGTTCCTTCGGATATTTTTCCTGTGTTTCGCGCCATTTTTGCCTGAATGCTGCTTTTTCTTCGTCATTCATCGTTTCAAATTCAGTGTCGTAAATTTTCCGCAGTTCCTGCATTTTCTGATAGCGAACTGTTGTGGTGTCCGGGTCTTTTACATAATCGTCGAGCAGGCAGATTTGAATCACCCCACCATTTTTGGCCAGCGCCTGAATCATATCGTCGGTCATGTTTCGTGGGTGCCGGGCAATGGCACGCACGCTGGAATGCGAAGCAATTACGGGTGCTTTACTTCGTTTCATTACATCGTAAAATGCCTTATCGGAAATATGTGAAACGTCAACTATAATTCCCTGCCGGTTCATTTCTTTTACCACCTTTTTCCCAAATTTGCTAAGGCCGTTATGTTCAGGCCCGTTTGAATCGGTTGAAGAATCGCAGATTTCATTGTTCCGCGAATGACTGAGTGTTATGTAACGCACACCCTTGTCGTAAAATCCCTTAATGCGGCTGATGTCAGTTCCCAGCGGAAACCCGTTTTCCATTCCGATATAAATGGCCCGCTTTCCCAATGCTTTCAACCGTTCGGCATCAGAAGATGTTGTTGCAACCTCAGCCAGGTGGCTGTATTTTTTGCAAACCCCCCAGGTTGAATCTATCATTTGGTGTGCTCTGCGGTAAGCTTCTTCCGTGTTTTCAGTTGTTCGTTCCCTTTGACCGGTAAACGCGGCAAAGAAGATGGCATCCAGTCCGCCTTCTTTCATGCGAACGAAATCCACCCGGCTGCGGGGAGCTTCATTTCGTTGCCCCACATCAAATCCTTCGTTTAACAAAGCCATCGGCGTATCAACGTGGGTATCAACTGTCAGGGCTTTTGAATGAATTTGTTTTGCCCTTAATTCTTCACTCTGTCCGGAGATTGACATGGATACAGAAAAGGCAATAATCACGGTTGAAATAAATTTTATCATATTATGATTCATAAAAATATTGCAATTATACAAAAAGTATGTTAACCGCTTTTCAGATGAAGGGTGAAAAGCACCCCGGTTTATTTGTCTTTCGCACCAAGCCGGTAAGTTATACCCATTTTAAAAGTATGGTAATGGTAATCATTCAACCCGGTAATAAATTCAGCTTTCCAGTCGATTGATTTTCCAAATTTCTCTGCAATCAGCCTGTACACCAGGGGGTCGTTGTTGCCGGTCACACCAATAAATTCATACACATCGTACCCAAAATATCCGCCAATTTCATTGGCCAGCGAGATGTTGTTTTTGCGCAATTTTAAACCTGCTTCAACCAGCGGCCCTTCGTCCTGTGCCATTTCCACCTTGTTGGTTTGCCACAAATAGAATCCGCCTAATCCTGCAAAACGTAATTCGTCCAAAATTCCGGTTTTCGGAAAAAAACTTTTTCCGAACGCGAGGTAAAAATAATTGGTGCCGGCATCGGAATAGCGGCCATGTTTCATTAAACCGGTAGTATTTTTAAACGTATAATTCAGGGTGATGTCGGGCAATTTTTTGTGGTTTTTTAAAATTTGAATGCGGGTACCAATCCACAAATCGCCCTGGTGTGTAATCCAGCCGGGGTCGTCGTAGTAAATTTGCCTTTCATCTCTCACTTCGTTTGTCATTCTAAAGGTTTCGGTTGGGAAACCCCAAAAACGGACTTCCACTTTTTCGGGAACAACTATCCAATTCAAACTTAACCATGAGTTTACAGCGGTGTCGCCTTGCATAAAATGCGCGTGAATCCCGGTTTCCAGACTCGATGAACCTGCAACCTGTGCATAATCCATT
>JAZBNQ010000516.1:0-2715 GCA_036350775.1 Mariniphaga sp. | reverse complement strand
GGGGCAACCCAGTTTCGGGTGCGCACCCAAACCCGGTATTCTCCCTTTTCATCAATTTCAGTATTTGTTTTGGCGTTTTCAAC
Organism: Mariniphaga sp.; assembly: GCA_036350775.1. Lineage (GTDB taxonomy): Bacteria > Bacteroidota > Bacteroidia > Bacteroidales > Prolixibacteraceae > Mariniphaga. The sequence continues at coordinate 2,632 of JAZBNQ010000516.1, read as the reverse complement.
CGGAATTCCCAATCCATGTGCCATCAAATAAGGCGATCCCATTTGATCCATACTTTGCTGATCGATTACCCAACCACCCCTGTTTTTAAAGCTTTCGGCTTCAATAAAAATAAGCTGGGCAGAAAGAGATATTGATCCCCATAGAATCAGTAATATTGTTGTTAGTACTTTATTTTTCATAGCATTCATTTCTTATCTTTTACATTTTTGCAATTGTGGTTAAATACTTTCTATCCTATTGTTTTTGAACGAGACCTTTGAACTTTTTTTTAAGGAAACTATTCTGGAAGATTTTCTTTCCGCATCTTTTCCAACAGGTCCTGAAAACCTGAAATTTCGAATTTCTGGTAAGTATTTGTAATTAATTCCAACTGCTTTTTATCAAAATCCCTTAGCAAGGTTGACATTAAAGGCAAAAATGCCAATGCTATATTTCTTTCATCCATTATCCTGTTCAGAAATATACTTTTGCTGTAATCGTCGAGTTCAGGAAAAAGGGCTACAAATTGTTTGTTTTTTTCGATATTACTAAAAGGTAAGGGCGACTTTACTATTACAAATGACTTAATTAGGGGGGCGCTTTTCCTTATTACCTCAAAAAGTAAATCAGAATGGGTTTCAAAATCCTTTTCCGACAGTTTTCTTAAAGCAAATAATTGTGTTTCATAATTTTCTGATTTCAATAATTGACGGGCAATTTGCTCCGAATAAATATCTTGGGTAAAGGAAGCCAACCTGTTTTTAATTGCCCCATTAACAAAATGCCAAAGTGTAAATGAGGAATAAACTGCCCCTTCCACAACCGAGTTTTTAATTGTTTTAGGGGTTGCGCCGGTTACTGCATCAACCACATTTGATTTCACTTTGACCGATCTATCTACCAAATCTTCTTTGTTAAGAATTCGGAGTGAGCTGTTTCTGTTTTTAAGAATCTGATCTAATTTCAAATAATCAGCCGTATCAAATTCCAAATGATCAAATTTGGTAAGCGGTTTACCTGGGATTGTGTCGAAACCCATGTAATTTCCAGCTAAATCCCAATAAAATATTAAAACAACATTTGCGCAAAGCGTATCGGTGCACACCGGCATGTCAATCTCAGCTTTATATCGGTATGGAATATGACTGGAATTCATGCAGATTTCGATTGTGTTTTCCACGGCAAACTCGTCGGTAAAATTGAAGGCAGACCGACAAGTCTCAGCATGTTCCTGTGAAAAAGTTGCCAGAGGAACAAATGCCACTGAAAAAATCAATATGCACAATTTTCGCAACCGCATCCGCACTATTTTTGCTTTTCAATCAGTTCGAGGTATTCATCGAGGTAAGATGTGTAAACATCACGCGGATTTGCACTGTGTTTTTTGCAAACTGAAGCAGCAAGTCCAACCGCAGCGCCCATTTGTCCGGTTGTGCGCATAACCCGCGGACCGCCGAGGCCAACATGCGAGCAGCTAAAATTTCGCCCCGCCATAAAAAGGTTGCTGATGTTTTTTGAATACAGGCTCCGGTATGGAATGCTGTATTGCCCGGTTTTATAAAACATGGCCTCCGAAATAAAATTAGGGTTATTCTGGTCGAGCAGGTTTATCTGGTAATGTACATCAACAGCGCGTTTTTCAAAAACCACGGCATCTTCAAATTTTGTGGTGTCGCGTGCATCGTTAAACGTAAAAATATGATCGCCGACTAAACGGCGCGATTCACGTTTACCCAAAAGATAAGATACCCATTTCAACTGCAAACTATCGGCTTTTTGTTGTTGTAATTTGTTGTCGATTTTACCAAAATTCCCCTGGTCGGTGTTCAGGTTTTGGGCAGTTTGATTTTTATAATTGTAAAACGAACCATAAATTGCACGGAACATATGGTCGCGAATGGTTTCTGCATCGTCAATCTGGCTTAAATCGTTCCGCGAAAATTCCCATTGCCATTCTCCGTTTTTTTCGGCATAACTGCCTGCAACCTCCATTGCCCAGGGAACTTCGGGGAAAGTAACTGGTTTTCCTGCATTTTCTGATCCCCACAAAACTGAAGACCCCATTACAAAATTATCAGGCACTTCGGGGCTCCATAACAATCCGTGTGCATCCCAGTTTTCGTTGTATTCAGAAGCAGCTTCCCTGCCGTAACTGTATTCTGCACCTGCCCAGTAACCAATCCATCCATCGCCCGTGCAATCAACAAATAAAGGGGCCTCAAACCTTATTTGCTCGCCACTTGAAGTGTTTCGTGCATCAACCGAGGTAATTTTGTTGTTTTCGGCTGTTGCAGCGTAGGCCCTGAAATTCAAATAGAGATCGATATTTTTATACTTTTTTACATTTGCCATCCGCTTTTGGTCTTCTTTTAACGCATCTGCCGATCCATTTGGATAATGTTCGGTGTCAAGCATTTTCAGAATACGTTCAAATTTCCCGTAAATTCCAAGCGTGTGAACCCGGATTTCTCCGCTGGCATTTCCGCCCAAGACTGGTCGGTCGTGCACAAGTGCAACTTTCATTCCCTGCTCGGCGGCAGCAATTGAAGCAGCAGTTCCTGCAATTCCGCCGCCAACAACAATCAAATCGAATTTCACAACTTTTTGTGGAATTTCAGAAGTTCCGGTTTGTGCCAAACGCCATTTTTTAAG
>JAZBNQ010000515.1:0-2942 GCA_036350775.1 Mariniphaga sp. | reverse complement strand
TACCGATTCAAAAACACAGGAATCACTCATTGGAACAACAGTAATGATAAAAGGTACTACGCGGGGTACCATTACCGATTTTGACGGCAACTTTGTTTTGCCCAACATGGAACCGGGTTCGCATATCCTGGTTGTTTCTTTTATTTCCTACGAAACGAAGGAAATTCCGGTTAACATGGAAACCGGTCAGGAATTGGTCCTTAACATTGCACTGGAACCTGCCACGCTCGATATTGGCGAAGTACAGGTAGTGGCAAAAGCCAACCGCGAATCGGAAGCCATGTTGCTGCTCGACCAAAAAAACGCCACCGGAATTACCGAAAGTATTGGTTCGAGCCGTTTGTCGAGCCTTGGTGTTTCGGATGCTGCCACTGCCACTTCAAAAATTACCGGGGTTACCAAAACCGAAAGCTCTGGCGATATTTATATCCGCGGACTGGGTGACAGGTACCTGACCACCACCATGAACGGACTGCCCATTCCCTCTGATGATGTGAGCAAAAAGAACATCGATTTAAATCTGTTTTCTACTGATATCATTAAAAACGTGGGAATTGATAAAACATTTTCTGCTTCCAATTATGCCGACCAGACATCGGGCACGGTAAACATCAGTTCAAAAACCTACACTGAAACACTTTCGGTGGGTTTTTCGGCAAAAAACAGTACCAACATTTTTAAAAGCAACGTTTGGAATAATTTCAAAACCACACAAAACAACAACGATGTGCGTTTTGGTTTTTATCAGCGCCCTTACACCACCGAAGAAGCCATTACTGAACAGAGCTGGAACACAGAAACGCGCAGCATTCCGCAAGGATTCGATTTTTCACTGACCGGTGGAAAACAATTTAAACTATTCAACAACGAAATGTCGGTTTTTGCAACGGTGGAGCACGAAAATTCTTACAACCATTACAAGGGCGTTTACCGGAAATACCGGTCGAATGTGCTTGACAATTCTTTTACTGATGCCGAAACATTCTCCACAAATATTAATACCACTGGCCTTGTAAATGTGGTCTACGACTTTGATGAATACAACAACCTGAGCTTTAACAGCATGGTTATCCTTAAAACCGTTGACCAGCTTTACGAGCAGGGACGAAATGGCGAAGGTTATGTTTTTGACCAGGACCCGCAGGAAACAGGTGCTTTCGTACGCGACCAGAACCTGAAGGAAACCCAAATTTACATCAACCAGTTGCTGGGAACACACCGGCTGGGCGAAAACAATCAACTGGAATGGGCTGCAGGATACAATTATGTGAATTCCGACGAACCAAACCGCATTCGCAACGAAGTGAATATCCTTAATGAAAACACGGTTCAGTTTGCACACGTTGGCGATTTTCAGCAACGCAAATCGTTGCAAAGCATTGAAGACGGCGAGTTTAACGGGTACCTGAAAGATGAGCACACTTTTACCGACGAAGAGCAAAAGAAACTTAAGTTGAATTATGGCGCCAATTTCAGAATGAAGGAACGGGATTTTCAGTCATTGTTCATTGGTGTGCGTGCCAAAGGTGTTCAGGTAAACTCAATCGACAACCTTGATGAAGCATTTTTGAACGAATCGCTTTATACAAGCAACGATTTGATAATCAGAAACAGAAAACCAGATTTATATACCGCCAACCTGAATGTTTACGCCGGTTTTTTGAATGCAGACTTTGCTTTGGGTAAATTCAGCGGAAACGTGGGGGCGCGCTACGAACTTGACCAGTTAAAAGTAACCTGGGATGTGGCCAACTATGTGGGCCGCACCGGTTCGGTTTCGTACGATTACAACAACATACTTCCCGGATTAAATCTGAAATACCTCCTGTCTGAAAAAAGTTCATTGCGACTGGCAGCCAGCAAATCCATCACACTGCCCGAGTTTAAGGAATTGTCGCCCTTTGAATATGTTTCGCCTACCGGCCGTGTTACCAAAGGGAATCCGGAGCTGAAAAAATCAGTAAACTACAATTTCGATGTCAAATGGGAATTATTCCCCACCACTAAAGAACTGGTTTCAGTAACCGCTTTCTACAAACAAATTAACGACCCGATAAACCTGGCCCAGACCAGGGGTTCTTCAGGTAATTTCATTTTTGAAAACACCGGAGAAAAAGCAGACGTTTACGGATTCGAACTGGAAACACGTTTCGATATTATTAAAGCAGAAAACACCGGAATGCCCGAATTGAACCTGACAGTAAACGCCACCAAAATGTGGTTTAACCAGGATTTATTTGAAGAATTTCAGTACAACAACAAAACCGAAACCGGCCTGCAGGGAGCTTCAGACTTTATTGCCAACGGAATCCTCAGCTTTTCCAATAACAAGGAAAATGAATTTGCAGCCACCATCAGCGGAAACTACTCCTCCGATAAAATTCTGGCGCTGGGCGCTCCCGAAGATTTTGAAAACAGTGCCACATTATTCAACAACGAAATCATTGAAAAAGGTTTTGCAACACTTGACCTGATCCTGCTGAAAGAGTTATCAGAAACCATTTCGTTAAAATTCACCGGGAAAAACCTTTTGAATCCGGAAATAAAACAAACTCAGGATATAAAGCCATTTACAGGCGAACCTTTTACCGCCACAGTAAGCTCATACAAAAAAGGAATTGAGTTGAGTGTGGGGGTAAAAATCACTTTAAATTAAATTTTATTAATGCATAAATTTTAAAATCAATTTTGTCATGAAAAAAACACTATTTGGAATTTTTGGTCTTGCTATTATAGCCAGCCTTGTTTTTACAGGTTGTGACGACGATCCTATTATACCGCCGGTTCCGGAGGTAATTGAGAACCTTGAATTGGGTATAATGAACGGAGAACTTCCCGAAAATTACACGCTGGATGCAACAGTACAATACAACCTCACAGGTTCTTTTATTGTACCCGCCGGTGTGACTTTAACCATTCCGGCCGGAACAAACATTTTGGCT
>JAZBNQ010000514.1:0-2608 GCA_036350775.1 Mariniphaga sp. | reverse complement strand
TAAAATCAGAATCTAAAAAACCGTCAGACCATCCGAGACTGCCTCTTAAAACATCGGCAATAATTTCAGGTTTTCCATGTTTAATTTTTATGTGCCTGCGATTAATCCACCGTTGTATTTTCGCTTTCAGTAATAACTCTGCCTGTTCAATATCGGTGGCAGCATCAGTTAATACCTGAAAAGTATTTTCTGCCTGGTCTGGTTCAGCAACCTCAATGGCTTCAGAAATTTGTTTTAATCCAATTGAAAATGTGGAAATTTTATACTGATGCCTGTTGTTCCATTTGTCGGTAATGAAAAAATCATATCCATCGTCAAGGGTGCTGTGTGACGTTTTAATTTCCATACAAATTCGTTTTACGGAACAAAAATAGAAGAATACTATGAACCTGTTCCAACGAGAAATCATTTGGATTTGAAAAATCCTGAAACCCGAAAGTTTTGTAATTTCCGTAATCGCAGGAATATACAGTTATCCAACAAATTCCGGTAGCCGTTTTTTCCTCTTCGCTGTGTTTTATTTCTTTCTGACGTTTCATTTTTGATGGTTTATGCTTTAAAAACAAACTGTTTTCCAATGCTGTACCGTATTCTAAGTCGCCAGCAAGAAACATCGTTTTTGAAATTTTGAAAATAGTAACTTTAAAGTTACCTTTGTGGCAATGGAAAAAATCAGACAGGTAATTGCTTATAAAAACTACTTTGAAGACTTTCTCCTGGTCCAGCCGGTGAAAGTTCAGGACAAGATTTTTAAGATAATTGAAGCAATCGAGACTTTTGAGAGAATTCCTTCAAATTACCTGAAATTTATACAGGGAACTAAGGGACTTTATGAAGCACGAATTCAATTGGGGTCTGATACCTGGAGAGTTTTCTGCTTTTTTGACCAGGGTAAACTGGTTATCCTGCTCAACGGATTTGTAAAAAAGACACAGAAAACCCCACGAAAAGAAATTGACAAAGCACTTGCACTGATGAACAGTTATTACGAAGAAAAAAACAAGAAATAATGGAAACAAAATCCTGGAAAGAAATTAAAGACAATGTTTACGGCAAAATGGGTACACCCCGCCGGGACAAGCTTGACAGAGAATTCGAGACTTTCAAAGTTGGACTTTTACTAAAAAAAGCACGTGAAGAAAAACACCTGACCCAGGAACAGCTTGCTCAACTGGTTGACAAGAAAAGAACTTATATTTCCAGAGTGGAAAGCGACGGAAGCAACATGACACTTAAAACACTCTATGACATTGTTGAGAAAGGCCTTGGGGGGAAAGTACGTATCCAGATTGAATTATAAATAAGTACGTTGTTATAAAAAATCATATCCATCATCAAGGGTGCTGTGTGAAATTTTACTGTTCATACGAATTTGTTTTTACAGGATGATGTTGGCATGGTTAGTAAAGGATTACGCGCTTTTACCTATCAAGTTACAGCAAAAATTGAAGCGGGTTACTACGCCAAAAAACCACTGAAATCCTTATTAACGATACTGCGCTTATTTTTTTTATCTCATTAATTCATCTCCATTATGTTGTTTCTCAATGTCTGTAAATATCAAAATACAGGAGCAAATCTCTATCTATTTACTATTTATTCAGGAAGACGTCCAAATTTATTTATTTCTTCCAGCGACTCATCCCAACTTGCTTTATTTGAGATAAAAATATGTGCATCAGGTCGTTTTTCCAATTTAGTATCCAAACATCCTGCCGGAACTACTAAAAGTTTACCTTCCATTTGTACATTGGGCAAAGCTGAACCACAATTTGTACAAAAGGCTTTCACATGATTACTTTTAGGTGGTTGAAATGTTTTAATTTCAGTTTCTGTTTTTATCCACTTTATTTTAGCTGTTGCCGAAAATAAATTTGCAGCATGAGCAGACCCTGTATCTTTCCGGCAATACCTGCAATGACATAAATAAAAACTATCAAAATCACCTGTAACCTTAAATTTAATTCCTTTGCACAAACAAGAACCCAAATATTCCATATGTTTAGTCACTTTTATAAATTATGTATTTAGCAGAAATTCATTTCCCGGTATTAACCTGAATTTCCAATTCTTTTCTCGTTTACTCTTTCCAATCTTTACTTTACAACTCGCGTCACCATTTTTAATTTGGCACACTAAAAATATAAGAATACAATGAACCTGTTCCAACGGTAATTCATTTGAATTTAAAACGACCGGTATTTTTTCCATGTTTTAGCCTGGAAATTGGGCGATTGAAAAACTGACACAGCCAGGCCAACGGCGGATACCGTTTTTCCTCATTGCTGGGTTTTGTTTAATTCAGACGTTTCAGTTTTGATGGTTTATGCGGGAAAAATAAGAATCAGTTATACCCAAATTTTTTACGGTGTTCCCGGACATTGGCCAACGAAGGATAAAAGTTTTCGTTTGCAGGCAGATAAATTTCCCTGTTTTCGTATTGCCTGATTCCCGAATCGGGTTTAAAATCTTTCAGCCGGGGATGCACGAGTACTTTATAGTTATCTGAAATCGCAATCAATCCCCTGTCAAATGCACGGTGAAAAGTGGGCGACAATGCCAGACCGTTTCGAATGGAATCGTTGTAAGTTTCTGCAAAAGGAATAAT
>JAZBNQ010000513.1:0-8716 GCA_036350775.1 Mariniphaga sp. | reverse complement strand
TCATCCAGAAATTCTTTGATTTCCTCCGGTTTCATTTTATGTATTAAAAATTGAGGTTTTCTGCCAGGCAGTCTTTTGCAGAATTTTTATTTTTCTGCTAAAACACCTTCAATTATGCCGTCTTTAATTTGAATGATTTTGTCTGACCGTTCAGCAAAATGGTCGTCGTGCGTAACAATTACAAAGGTTTGTCCAAAATCGTCGCGAAGCTGAAACAACAAATCGTGCAGTTCGTCGCGGTTTGCAGAATCGAGGTTTCCCGAAGGTTCGTCGGCCAATACCACCGAAGGCTTGTTAATAAGAGCACGCGCCACGGCAACCCGCTGTTTTTCGCCTCCGGAAAGTTCGGACGGTTTGTGTTGGATACGTTCTTTTAAACCCAGGTAATCAAGCAACCGCAGCGCTTCTTTTTCGGTTTCTGGTTTTGAACGCTTTGCAATGAATCCGGGAATACAAACATTTTCCAGGGCAGTGAATTCGGGAAGCAAGTGGTGAAACTGAAACACAAATCCGATTTCGCGGTTGCGGAAAGAGGCCAGATCTTTTTCAGAAAGTCTTGAAACGTTTTTATCCTTAAAATACACTGTTCCGCTATCGGGTTTGCTCAGGGTTCCGATTATTTGTAAAAGCGTGGTTTTTCCAGCCCCGCTGGCTCCAACAATCGAATAAATTTTTCCAAACGGGATTTCAACATCAATGCCTTTTAAAACCTGAAGGGTTCCGAATGATTTTTTTATGTTTTCGGCTCTAATCAATTGTTAATCCATTTTAATCTTCGGGATGATCCTTGATTTCCTTTTTACTTTCCTTTTTGTCTTCCAGTGGTTTTGAAACATCTTCCAAATCTTTTCTGATGTGATCTGTTTCCTTGTCAACAGCCGATGAAACATCATCAATATCCTGTTTTATTTTGTTGGTTTCACGGTTTACTGTTGATTTTACTTCCCGAATATCTCTTTTTATATCAGAGGTTTGTTCGTCAAATTCGCGTTTAATTTCGTTGGTTGCCTTTTTAAATTCGCGCATGCCTTTTCCCAGGGTTTTGGCAATGTCGGGAATGGCTTTTGCCCCAAAAAACAGCAAGGCCAGCAACATAACCAAAACCAGTTCTCCTCCGCTAATGAATAATATATGGTACATTATTATTTTATTTTAGGCCACAAATATACAAATTGACACCATCATTTAAACAGGATAATTCAATAAAAAAACAATAGCCCTGCAAGTCGCAAGGCTATTGATTAAGCGTATTTCAAAAATATTCTATTTGCGTTTTGCAACCACTTTTGCCAGTTTTTTCTGGAATTCGTAAGCAATAGGAGTTGCTACAAAAATGGAAGAATAGGTTCCAACCACAACGCCCACAAGCAAGGCAAACGTAAACCCACGAATGGTGGCGCCACCAAACAGGAAGATGGCCAGTAACACCACAAAGGTGGAAAGCGAGGTACTGAATGTACGGCGCAATGTTCCGTTAATGGCTTCATCCACATTTTGTTCGCGTTTCCGTTTCGGGTGTAATTTCAGGAATTCCCTGATGCGGTCGAAAACAACCACGGTATCATTGATAGAATACCCAAGTACGGTAAGAATCGCTGCAATAAACGCCTGGTCTATTTCAAGCGAGAATGGCAACACGTTGTACAACAAAGAGAATATTCCAAGCACAATAAGCGAATCGTGTGCCAGTGCTGCAATTGCACCAAGACCGTATTGCCAGTTGGTAAAGCGGATTAGGATATAAAGGAAAATGATAATCAGAGCAAAACCAATGGCAATTACCGAATCTTTACGAATATCATCTGAAATAGTAGGTCCAACTTTTTGAGAACTGAGCTGGTAATCGTTGGTGAATTGTTCAAGCGTAACTCCTTTGTCCAGCATATCAGCATCCTGAAGGCCTTTCATCAGCAGTTCCTCCACCTCGTTATCCACATTTTCGCTGTCATCGTCGATTTTATAAGTTGTGGTAATGCGAATTTGATTATCAGCACCAAAGGTTTTTACTTCGGGAGCAGTTCCGAATGGAATGGCCAATGCCTGTTGAACATCTGCAACCTCCACATCCTGGTCGAGGCGAACTACATAAGTTCGGCCTCCTTTAAAGTCAATGCCATAATTCAATCCGCGTACAGCAAGAGATCCAATGGAAAGCAAAATAAGTGCACCAGAAATAATGTAGGCAATTTTTCTTTTCTCCAAAAATTTGATAGAAGTGTGACGCAACCATCCCTCAGTCATTTTCGATGAGAACAGGATGTTTTTGCTGCGTTTCATTTTCCATTCAAAAATGAGGCGGGTAATAAAAATGGCACTGAAAAGTGAAGTTGCGATACCTATAATTAGTGTAGTGGCAAAACCTTTAATCGGCCCTGAACCAAATACGTAAAGCACAATACCGGTAAGCAGTGTAGTAACCTGGCCGTCAATAATGGCTGAATAAGCATTTTTATACCCATCGGAAATGGCTAGTTTAATTCCCTTTCCAGCCCGGAGCTCTTCCTGTACCCTTTCGTAAATAAGCACATTCGCATCTACAGACATACCTATAGTAAGCACAATACCCGCAATTCCGGGCAAGGTAAGAGTAGCACCAAGAGAGGCCAGGATACCAATAATAAAAAACATGTTGGCAATAAGCGCCACGTTGGCCGAAAGGCCTGCGTTACGGCTGTAAAAGAACAGCATGTAAACAAGTACCAAAGCAAAGGCAATCAGAAATGAATACATCCCGCTGTTAATGGCTTCCTGTCCGAGTGACGGTCCAACAATTTCTTCCTGAATAATACGCGCCGGAGCCGGCATTTTTCCTGATTTCAGAATGTTTGCAAGGTCTTTTGCCTCTTCAATACTTTCTAAACCGGTAATGCTTGATCGTCCGCCTGAAATTTCATTTTGAACGGTAGGAAAGGACCGTACATAACCATCGAGTACAATGGCAATAGATTTACCTATGTTCTCTTTCGTTAACCGTTGCCAGGTTTTAGCGCCTTCACTGTTCATGGTCATGGATACTTCAGGATTTGCACCCATTTGGTCGAAATCCTGACGAGCATCGGTAATTACATCACCGTCCAGCGGAGCACGTCCGTCGCGGGTGTTGGCTTTCAGAGCAATTAGGCGGTAAAAATTACCGGCTTCGTCAACCGAATTTGCCGTCCAGCGAAACATCATATCTCTTGGAAAAATGCTTCTGATTTGTTCTTTGTTCAAATACTCATTTACTTTTGCAGTGTCACGTGACTGGGCAATACCAATTGCCGGTCCGGGAAATAGTTGTCCCTGTTGATCGGTACTTGGATTAAGCACTGCAAAAAGCGGGAATTCTTTTCTGAAATCTTCCAGGTTGTCAAGGCCTGCTGCTGTTGTATCAGCTCCTGCTTCCAGTTCAGAAAGCAATGAACTTTCTGCTGTAGTATCCTCTTCAGCAACAGCTTCATTATCGGTTGTTTCTTCTTCTGTTGTTTCCGAAGTGGAATTATCATCTGCATTGCTGTTGGCTGATTGTAATTCTCTTAATCTTTCGTTGGCTTGAAGCAAATAAGTGTAAACTTCCTGGTTATCATAAGTTTCCCAGAATTCGAGCATAGCAGTTCCCTGGAGCAATGTGCGAACCCTGTTCTGGTCTTTTACACCAGGTAATTCAACTAAAATACGTCCTTTTGTTTGCAGTTGCTGAATGTTGGGTTGTGCAACTCCAAACCGGTCGATACGAGTGCGGATAATGTTAAAGGCATTGTCAATAGCCGCATCGGTTTCCTCCCTGATAACGTCAAGCACTTCTGCATTTGTGGTGTTGATGTTAATTTTATCGCGCAGTTCCAGAGTAAGAAAAATAGAAGCCAATCGGGCATTGGGATCGATTTCCTGGAATGCCTGACCGAATAATGTTACAAAATCTTCCTGACTTCCGCGCTGCATCTCTCTGGCGCGTTGCAATGCAGCATTAAAAGTTTCATCGTTGTTGTAATTCGATAATGCCCTGATAAGGTCGTCAACAGCAACCTCAAGGGTGACGTTCATGCCGCCTTTCAAATCAAGTCCAAGGTTCAGTTCCAGTTCTTTTACTTCCTTGAAAGTAAATTTTTTCAATCCCAGGAAGTTATAAACCGTTTCGCCTGAAATTGAATCGAGATAATTGAATTCCTTGTCAGGATTGCCCTGAGCATACTCCTGAGCATTTTTTTCTATCTGTCTGGCTTTAAACGTAAATGAAAGCTGGTATAAACATACCGCAGCCAGCAGAATAGCAAATGTTAATATTGCACCTTTGTTTTGCATATTATTTTAGTTTTAAAATTGTTATGTATTCTTCAACATTTAATACTGAAATTCTTTTGAATGGTTCTTTTGCTGAGTTGATATTTAATCATTTCAAATTCTTTGTACTCAAAGAATTTGGCAAAAGGGTATTTAGGAAATCAACGGGTCGTTGTCGGGGTGGGTAAAATAATAGTGTCTGAAAATGAGGTGGTGGTATGAGAGAAACAGGGGTTGTTTCAGTACTTCCGGTTCAGTTTTTAACACCTGATGGTTACGCAATTGATGGCACTTCTGAACGAATTTGTTGTGCAATATTTGAAATAACTTGCGGTCGGAGGTTTTTTGGGCAGATGTTTTTGCGCCCAGGTTGATCGACTGCGTAAAGAGATAGATGGTACCATGGTCGCCGGTGCTTGCTTCATTTTGGGTTTGAAGTTCATTCAGCGTTCCGGGGTGGTTTTCAAAATATTCATCGAAAAGAAATGCAATGCCAGTTATTGCAGTAAAAAACAGAAACTGCATCAGCCTTTTTTTCGATATTTTTAGTTTGAATTTCACCCGGTTACAAATTTTGCGGGGCAAATATACCGAAATAGTTCAGGTTTGCAAAAAGGGAATTCAGGAAATGTGAACCATTTTTTTGATTTGTAAAACCATTATCTTTTTTTTGTAATCAATATAAGCTTCATGCCGCATTAAAAAATCGCCTCCCAGCAGGCCGCAAATTTGCAAATTAGTGGCATTGGAATAAAGCTTATTTATGTGAGTGAGGTCGAGCAAAGCTACTTTTTGGTTTTCTATATCCAGCTTTCCAAGCGAAAAAGGTTTCAGAATAGCAATCGTGGTTTCAATAGGTTTATCTCCAATACCGGCAGTGTGTAACTGGTCGGCGCTTTCTTCTTCCGAAACATACAGGTTTTCCAGGTTTTTATCGAAAACAGTTTTTGAAGCGCCGGTATCAACCACCCAAAAACCGGTTGTTTTATCTTCGAAAACCGAATTTACCACCAGGTGAAAGTTGTCGTCTTCCAGTTCCACAATCTGCAAAGGAATTTTTATTTTCATGTGCCAAAGTAAAACAAAAAACGGCTGACTCCGCAGAACCAGCCGTTTGGTTTATGATAATATTTTTGATTTTTTCTTTTTCCGAAAGGTTATAGAATATTCATTCCATCCAGCACATCCATCACACTTTTAACTGAATTGGCCGAATCGTGCAGCATCTGTTTTTCTTCATCGTTAAGCGCCACTTCTATAATTTGTTCCACACCGTTTTTTCCCAGTTTAACCGGCGAACCCACAAACATGTTGTTTAGCCCGTATTCTCCGTCCAGTTTTACACAGCAGGGGAAAATTCGTTTTTGGTCCATAACAATTGCTTCAACCATTTGCGCTGCTGCCGAACCTGGTGCATACCAGGCCGAAGTTCCCATAAGATTTACCAGTTCACCACCGCCTTTTTTAGTACGATCTACAATGGCATTCAGCGTTTCTTCGTCAATCAGTTCGGTAACCGGAATACCTGAAACAGTTGTATAACGCGGTAGAGGAACCATGGTGTCGCCGTGGCCTCCCATTAACAGAGCCTGAATGTCGCGCGGTGAAACGTCGAGTGCTTCGGCAAGAAATGCCCGGTAGCGGGCAGTATCCAGAATTCCAGCCATTCCCATAACCTCGTTTTTGGGTTTTTTGGCAGTAACAAAGGCGGCATAAGTCATTACGTCCAGCGGGTTGGAAACGATAATAATTTTTGCTTTGGGTGAATATTTTACTACATTTTCGGTAACACTTTTTACAATGCCTGCATTAATGGAAATGAGATCGTCGCGGCTCATTCCGGGTTTACGCGGAACACCTGAAGTAATTACAACCACTTCCGAACCGGCAGTTTTAGAATAATCGTTGGTTGAACCCACCAAACGGGTATCGTAATAATTTACCGGGGCAGTCTGCCACAAATCGAGTGCTTTACCTTCCGAGATTCCCTCTTTAATATCAACAAGCACTACTTCTTTAACAATGTTTTTTTCGGCAACAATCTGCGCGCAGGTTGCTCCAACATTTCCGGCTCCAACTACTGTTACTTTCATTATGAATATGAGTTTATTACTTATTTAAAACAATCGGAAAAAATACAATTTTTTTTAAGAAGCGCAAAGATAATTGATTTTATTGACGTTAAAAATTAAAAATTTTGTGTAAATCCGGTTTAACATTTTGATAAAACATTCGTCAATTCAGCCAATACGTTAGTTTCAGCACCAACGCCCGGTTCCGTGAATTCCATGTTCCGGGTATATAATTGTCGGTATAAACAATAAAAAAGTCGGAAACCGGCTGGTAACGCCACTGCAGCCGCATGTTAATGTTCATGTTGTCAATTTGTTCGTTGTATTGCACAAATGTAGTCCAGAACAGTTTATCGGTGAACGTTACGTCCATTTTGGGACCCAAGAGCCACATTTTGGTGCGTTCAAAGGGTTGCCCCAAATCCATGTCAGTATAATTGAAATTCACGGCCAGGTTAATATAAGGCTGATACCGGTAACCCAATTCTCCGGTTACGTATTGAATGTTTCCGGTGTAAAACGTTCCTTTGGCCAATTCTGCAGTCCAGTTAAACAGCGTTTTCCGGGTGGAAAGAAAATTGATAAATGCGCCGCCATAATTGTATTTTGTGCCGGCCGGCAGGGAACTTTCGCTCTTATGGGTGGGGTCAAAATCGTGCTGCAGTTCAACAAAAAAATCTTTGTAGCCCACTACCAGTTGCGACCGGTTTTGAAATTCGAATTGGTAACTGAACAAATTCTCATGGTCGATTTTATGAAAATCAGGATTGAAATAATACCTGAAATCCACAGCAATTCCGTGGCTTACAATACGTTTGTTTGGCACGAAAAGCCAGGCAGCTTCGGGACTGATGAAATTGTAGCCGGTGCGCGGTACGTAGCCGGTTTCTGCTCGGTAATTTTCGCCCACCGAACGCTGAATAAGTTCTAATTGCAGGTTTTTGGTATTGTAGGCCAGCGAAAATCCCTGAGCAAACTGTTTGTCTGGGTTCCCTGGCTGAAACGAACGATGATAGAAAAACTTCCCTTTCCAGATGTTGTCTTTACTTGCCAGGTTATAATCGAAACCGGCCACCCTGTTGTACATGGTGGTGTCCGCCGGTTGGTCAATGTATTCTTTATTCACCAGAATAAATCCAAAGTTGGATCGGGCAAATACCTTTTTTTGTACCGATGCCACCGTAAAATTCCGGGCGAGGAAATGGCTTGTTTCCTGGGTGGTCATATTCATAAAACCAACCCGCCAGTTGTTTCCTATTTTTCCACTCAGGCGGGCACCGGCCAGTACCGGGGCATCCAGGCCAATTCTTCGCGAAAAAAACGGATTGATGTTGTTATCGCCAAAACCGGAAAAGAGGTCGCTGTTTTCCAGGAAAAACTGGCGTTTCTCAGGGAAAAACAGTTCAAACCGATCGATGTTGGTTACCTGCTGATCGACTTCCACCTGTGCAAAATCAGGATTGTATGTTAAGTCGAGGTTCATCGATGAGGAAAATCCAATTTTGGCATCGAATCCGAAATCTCTTTTCCATACATCGCCGGTACCGGTTTCGAAGTTGTTGGAATAACTTCCGAAAACATAGGGGATAAGTGAAAACATCATTTTCGATTTGGGAAGAGGTTCTTCAAATTGCATAACACCGGTGTAAGCCAGCGAGGCAGTTGGAAATTGTCTTGGAACGGGCGCCCAACTTGATTTTTCGTTGGCTTTTAAATCCAGTCGGCTAAAATTGGCGTACCATTTTTGGCTTCCCGACGGGTAGCGAATTGACTTGAATGGAATGCGCATTTCAGTAACCCAACGGTCGTCGTAATGTTTGGTTTTCGATTCCCATTTGCAATCCCAGTCGAGATTAACTGCCGAGCCGTTGCTCATGGTACCGTCCCATTTTGCCCCCGATGCTGAAACGCCAAATGAAAAACCGTTGGTCTGGTCGAGAAATGTATCGAAAAAGACCAGTAGATTATCGTTGTTTCCAAATGAAAAATCTCTCCTGTACGATTCCATAATCCTTTTACCAGGAATGGTGTCGTAAAAAACCTGGGCCATGTACAGCGCTTTGTCGTCGTAGGTTACCAGAATTTCGGAAGGCTGAGTGGCAAAACCCGTGTCAATAGGCAGTACTTTGTAAAAGTCATCAGCCTTATCAGCAGCCAGCCAGTCGGGTTCATCAATCACTCCATCAATGCTAATTTCGCCCTGCATTTTTTTTACATGGTAAACAAAGTCTTTGTTAAACGTGTCGATGATGGTGTCGTTTTTTGATTTTTCAAATTCAGTGGCCTCAGCAGATATAAAGAATATGGCCAGCAGCAACAAAATAATTATCCTCATTTCAGAAAACAGTTTAATCAATCCAGGTTTCAGAGCGCAAAGATATTTA
>JAZBNQ010000512.1:0-32326 GCA_036350775.1 Mariniphaga sp. | reverse complement strand
TGATCTTGCCCGACGATTTGCCCGGTATTTTTCCTTACAGGAAATGGGTGGAATTTTGGTTTTGGAGGTGAATGAAATAGATTATTCTTTAGCTCAAATTAGTCAGATTGTTGAAAGTAATGATACCAAAATACTTAGTTTTTTTATGAACCGGTTGCCTGGTACACATACCCTGGAATTAGTGCTTAAACTGGACAGGGAAGACCTAAGTCCGGTTATTCAATCATTTATGCGATACGATTATGACGTAAAAGGCATTTATCTTGATCATTCCATGCTGAGTGATTTATACCAGGACAGGTACGACCAGTTCATGAAATTTATGAATATTTAAAATACAACCAAGTGAAAGTAGCTGTTTTCGGAACCTCTGTTTCTGAGAGTTTTATTCCTGTTTTGGAGGAGTTTTTCAATTACTTGAAATTAAATAAAATAAATGTTCAAATTTTTAAACCTTTTCATGATTATTTGAATTCAAATTTAAAAATTGAACCTTACTATTCTTCATTCTTTAACGCACCAGGCGATTTTGACACATCCAATAATTTTATTTTCAGTGTAGGTGGAGATGGTACTTTTTTGCATTCTGTAGTAAATATTCGAAATTTTGAAATTCCTGTAGTGGGAGTAAACAGTGGCAGGCTCGGCTTTTTGGCTGATATTTCACAAAACCAGGTAAACGATGCACTTAACAGCATATTTAATAATCAATACTCCATTATAGAAAGGTCGTTGCTGGAAGTGGAATTTTGCGGAAGTGAAAAAATTGACTTTAGCTTTGCCTTGAACGAATTGGCCGTTCTGAAAACAGATTCTTCATCGATGATAAATATTATTGCACGGTGCGATAAACACCTGTTAAACAATTACTGGGCAGACGGCCTTATTGTGGCTACCCCAACCGGCTCAACAGCTTATTCATTAAGTGTTGGCGGCCCCATACTTACGCCCGATTCTGAAAATTTTGTAATAACACCACTTGCTCCCCATAATCTTACCATCAGGCCTGTGGTTGTGCCAGATAAATATGAAATTGAACTGAAAGTGGAAGGAAGAGGATCTCATTTTTTAACTTCACTCGACTACCGCGCTGTTTCTGTTAAATTCTCAACTACGGTAAAAATAAGGAAAGCAAATGCCACTTTGAAAACCCTTCAATTGCCCGATCAGGATTTTTTTAATACGCTGAGGAACAAACTGATGTGGGGATTCGATAAGCGCAATTAAATATTCTGCAAGGCTTAACAATTTTTAATCTTTCTTTGGGTTTTATAATAGCGTTCAGGTATGTTATATTTAGAATTATATTACTTTTGTACCTCTTGAAAGCTGAACAATACAGGGGCAAACAAGAGAAGTTCGTTGATAACCAGAGGATTGCATGGGATTATTATAATGTTTAATAAATTCAGAATTTAAAATAAAAATTAAATTAATTTCTTTATAAGTTCCTTTCAGTCAATTTTTTGTGTAAAAACGAACCGGTAATATGCCTGAAGCTATTGTTGAATAAACGAGTTAGGATACCAAATGAGAAAAAGTGTATTGGTGTTTATAGCAGTTATTTTTACTGTTTCAGGTTTTGCCCAAAAATCAGCAGACATAGGTATTTGGGGAGGTTCTTCAGCGTATTTGGGAGATATTAAGGAAGCCCCCCCTATGCAAACGTTCAATTTAAATTTTGGAGCTTTTTTCAGGTATAATTTTAATGCGAGAACAGCCATGCGGGCACAGTTTTTAACCGGTAGATTTGCTGCCAACGGAATGGTAGAGGATATTCCTGTTGATTTTAATAAAAGTGCCCAGGATATTTCGTTCATGATTGAGATAAATTACCTGAAATATATTTTGGGAGAACGGAAAACACCTTTTACTCCTTATATTTTGGGAGGATTGGGAGTAATGTATTTTCCATATACTCTTGATCCGATAAAGATGGCACAGATTAATGCAAATTATCCGGTTTTGAACACTATTGAGGAATCGGTTATTGCGCCAACCATTCCGTTTGGATTCGGAATAAAGGTGTCAGTTGGTGAAAGACTGGGGATTGGAGCCGAGTTTCAAATGAGAAAATTGCTTAATGATAAATTTGATGATCTGGATGATCCGTTATCATTTGAAGCAACAAATAATACTGGAGATATTGAAACAATTAAATATACAGATTTTTTACACAATAATGACTGGCCGGGCTATTTGGGGATCAATGTAACCTATAAAATCAATTTGGATCCAAAAGCTTGCCCGGCTTACGACAGGAAACACTGGTAATGAAATCGGTAAAAGAAAAACTAAATATCAACAAAATTCCGCGGCATGTAGCCATCATAATGGATGGAAATGGCAGGTGGGCTGCAAAACATGGCAGTGAACGTATTTTTGGCCACGAACATGGTGTGGAATCTGTGCGCTCAACCGTTGAAGGCGCCGGAGAAATTGGTATAGAATACCTTACATTATATGCCTTTTCAACTGAAAACTGGGAACGTCCGAAAAATGAAGTAGATGCTTTAATGGGATTGCTGGTTCAGGCAATCGAAAACGAAACCGAAGAATTAATGAAAAACAATGTAAGGTTGGGCACAATTGGAGACATTAAAAAATTACCACCGGATGTGGCAGAAAAATTAAACGAATGCATCAAGGCTTTGAAAAAAAACACCGGTTTAAACCTTATTCTGGCCCTGAGTTACAGTTCAAAATGGGAAATTACCGAAGCTGTAAGAAATATTTCAAATGATGTTAAAAATGGAAAAATTCAATCGAAAGATATTGATGATAAACTGTTCGAAAGTTACCTGTCAACTGCGCAAATTCCAGATCCGGAATTGTTGATTAGAACAAGTGGAGAGTTCAGAATCAGCAATTTTTTACTTTGGCAAATTGCCTATTCGGAGTTATATTTTACCGAAAAATTATGGCCCGATTTTAGAAGAGAAGATTTGTTTGAAGCGGTTTACGATTTTCAAAACAGAGAGAGACGATTTGGAAAAATCGGCGAACAGTTATTTACTTAATTTATTATGGTCAGAATGCGAAAGCCAGTTATATTCCTTTTATTTTTAATCGTTGCGTTTACGCCTGCCGCCTTTGGCCAGATTACCGACGACACAAATTTCTCAATTTACTATTCCAGCCCGAAAAAATACACGGTTAAGGATATTCAGATTTCCGGAATAAAATATCTCGATCAAACAGTACTCATCCAGCTATCAGGTTTAAGTGTTGGTCAGATTATAGAAGTTCCCGGAGAAGAAATCACCAATGCCATAAAAAAATTGTGGCAGCAGGGGCTTTTTTCCGATGTGAAAATTACAGCCAGCAAAATAGATGGGGATGATGTCTGGCTTGATATTTACCTTCAGGAACGACCACGGTTGTCGGATGTAAATTTTTATGGAGTAAGTAAATCTGAACAAGATGATATTACCGAAAAAGTGCTTTTACTCAAAGGTAGCCAGATTACCGATAACCAGGTGAATAATGCCGAACGTACCATTAAAAATATATTTCTGGCCAAAGGATTTCTTAATACCGATGTAAATATTGTTCAGCGCGACGATACAACTCAAAACAACAGTGTAATTCTGGATATCTACGTAGATAAGAAGGAAAAAGTAAAAGTGAACGATATTGTTATTCATGGAAATGAAGCTATAAAAGAAGTGGTATTGGAACGTGCCATGAAAAAAACCAATGCCCGGAAACTTCGGAATTTTTTCAGAACCAAAAAGTATCTGGAAGAAGAATATGTAAAAGATAAGGTAAACCTAGTTAATAAATACAATGAAAAAGGTTACCGTGATGCAATAATAGAAGAAGACACCATTTACCAGGTTGAAGTGGGTAAAAAGAATAAGCCAAGAGTAAATATAGAACTCTGGATTGACGAGGGAGACAAATATTATTTTGGCGATATTAGGTGGGTGGGCAATACGGTTTATCCGTCTGAATACCTTGATAATTACCTTGGAATTCAAAAAGGCGATGTTTTCAACCAGTCAATCCTCGAAAAACGGTTGTTCGATAACGACGAAGGTTTAAATAACCTTTATTTGAACGAAGGCTACTTGTTTTTCGATTTGCAGCCCATAGAAGCAAAAATTGAAAACGATACCATTGATTATGAAATGCGTATCAGGGAAGGAAAACAAGCAACCATCGATAAGGTATTGGTTACTGGAAATACCAAAACGCACGAACATGTTGCCCGCCGGGAATTAAGGACTTATCCGGGAGATTTATTCAGCAAAGAAGCCATTATTCGCTCGGTAAGGGAACTTGCCCAATTGGGGCATTTCGATCCGGAAGCCATTAATCCTGATGTCAGGCCAAAACCCGAGGATGGAACTGTTGACCTGGAATACCAGCTTCAGGAAAAGGCCAACGACCAGATTGAGCTATCAGGTGGCTGGGGTGCCGGAATGTTTGTAGGCTCGGTAGGCCTGAAATTTGCCAACTTCTCCGTCCGCAATATTTTAAATAAGGAAGCCTGGAGGCCTCTTCCAACTGGTGATGGCCAGACACTTAGCCTCCGATACCAAACCAGCGGGCGGTATTACCGCACAGTGAGTCTGTCGTTTATTGAACCATGGCTGGGTGGAAAAAAACCAAATTCTTTCTCACTTTCCTTATCTCATTCACGAATAAATTATAGCGCCAATAAATATTATAACAATTATAATTCGTATGGCGGCTATGGCGGCTACAATCCCTATGGTGGTGGTTACGGAGGTTATCCGTATGGTGGTTATGGCGGTATTGGGGGTATTGGTGGTTATGGTGGTTACGGCGGTTTAGGTGGCTATGGTTATGATCCCTATGGCGGCTATTATGGCGGTTATCCTCAGTATAGCTACAATTATGGTTCTGAAGATGAAAATTCAGAAGACGACCAGATTTGGGAAACTACAGCTCTTGGAATTGGATATGGGTACCGGCTTTCATTTCCCGATGACTTTTTTACCGTTTACCACGAATTGTCATTCGAACGGTACCGGCTTCAGAATATGGGTGGATCTTTTCTGTCGGTAGGCGATAGCGGCGACCCCAATGAAATATTCAACAACTTAAATTTGCAAACTGTATTCGGTCGTAATTCTGTTGATAACCCGCTCTATTCGCGAAGAGGTTCCCAATTTTCATTAGCATTTAAAGCCACACCTCCTTATTCATGGTTCACCGGAAAAGATTACAGTGGCCCCGATGTTACCAACGAAGAAAAATACAAATGGATAGAATACCATCGGTGGCTGTTTAAAGGCCAGGTTTTCAATCCTCTTTCAAGAAACACAAACCTGGTATTACGTACAGCAGTTGAAATGGGATTTCTGGGTTATTACGATCCTTACCGCAAATCTCCTTTTGAAGGTTTTATTGTAGGCGGGTCAGGTATGTCGGGTTATAACCTCTATGGTACCGACTATGTTGCACTTCGTGGTTACAAAGATTTTAGTTTGAGCCGCGAAAGGAGTGGGTCAAAAATGTATAACAAATTTACCATGGAATTGCGATATCCGGTAACATTAAAACCAAGTGCAACCATTTATGCCCTTACCTTTCTGGAGGCCGGGAATGCCGATATGGATTTTCAGGAATACAATCCGTTTAAACTTTACCGGTCAGCCGGTGTGGGTGTGCGCATTTTCCTTCCCATGTTTGGTTTGATGGGAATTGACTGGGGTTATGGTTTCGATGAAGTTCCCTGGGCTCCAGATGCTAACGGTAGCCAGTTCCACTTTGTTATTGGCCAGCAATTCTGATAATTTCATGTTTGGCATAAATTATGATATTGAAAAGATTAGTTTAAACGAAAAATATTTTGCCATGAAGAAAATAGTATTAACATTTACCATTCTGATGTTTTTTAGTGGAGTCACTTTTGCACAGAAGTTTGGTTTTATTGATTCAGGGTACATCCTTGAAAACATTCCGGCTTTTCGGGCCGCTCAGGAACAGTTGAACCAACTTTCAGCACAATACCAAAAAGAACTGGAATCAATGCATGCTGAAATTGAACAAATGTACCAGGACTTTCAGGCTGAAAGTGTTTTACTTTCTGAAGACATGAAACGCAAACGCGAAGATGTAATTATTTCCAAAGAAAAAGATTACAAACAATTGCAGCGGAAATATTTCGGCCCTGAAGGCGATTTGTTCCAAAAACGTCAGAGCCTGATAAAACCTGTTCAGGATGATATATTTTCAGCCGTTCAGGAATTGGCAAACGAAGGCAGTTATGCTGTAATATTTGATAAAGCAGATGGTACAACGTTGTTTTTTACAAACCCGCGTTACGATTTAAGCGATCAGATTCTGCAAAAACTCGGATATAAATAATTTATAATTATATTTGTGACCAAAAATTTTAATACTACGTTGATTATGAGAAAATTAAAGAAATTATTCGTGTTGATTTTGTTCGCAGCTGCAACCATTTCGGCTAGTGCACAAAACCAGAAATTCGGGCATATAGATTTGCAGGCATTAGTTCAATTGATGCCTGAGAGAGCAGCCGCTGAAACTGCATACAATACTTTTCAGACTGACCTGGAAGATGTACTGGCAGAAATGCAGCAAAACTATCAGCAGAAACTTACCGAGTTGGAACAGTTGGGCGCCGAAGCCTCAGAAGTACGCAGAAATGCAAAAATTACCGAACTGCAGGAACTTCAGCAGCGTATTCAAAATTATCAGATGACCGCCCAGCAGCAACTTCAGCAAAAACAAGCCGAAGTACTTTCTCCGGTTTTCGATAAAGCCGAAGCTGCCATTGAGGAGGTAGCAAAAGAACAAGGGTTGCTTTATGTCTTCGACATTGGCTCCAGAGTTGTTCTTTACAAATCGAACCAAAGTGTTGATTTGCTTCCTATGGTAAAACAAAAGCTAGGTATTCAATAAAAACAAGGAGATAAAAATATAAGAGAGCCATCTGTCAACCAACCGATGGCTTTTTTTATGCTTTTAAACTTCTTTTGTTGGATAGAAATAGAATTCCCGCTATATTTATTGGAATGAATTGTTACCCAAATTGAAATTTATGAAAACAATAATACCAGATGAAATTCAGGAAGATGTTAAGATTCCTTCCAATTCCATGTTATTTGAAATTGCCTGGGAAGTGTGTAACCAGGTGGGAGGAATTTACACAGTAATTCGTTCCAAAGTACCTTCGGTTATCGAAAAGTGGGGTGCAGAAAACTATTTCCTGATTGGGCCGTATTTTGCCGACCAGGCTGCGGCACATTTCGATCCGGCAACTGATTATTCAACTCCGGTAGGAAAGGCAGTGCTTAAAATGCAGGAGCGCGGGTTTGATGTTCATTACGGCCAGTGGATTGTTTCCGGACGTCCAAACGTGGTGCTTTTTAATCCTTTTTCGGTTTACGATAAATTAGGCGAAATAAAACATTTTGTGTGGCAGGATTACCATATTTCATTGCCCGGGCAGGATGATTTGCTTGACAAAGTAGCTGCATTTGGATTTCAGGTTAAAGAATTCCTCCGGTATTTGTGTGCATCAGGATTTTGTAACGGGAGGGTGATTGCCCATTTTCATGAATGGATGGCAGGACTTCCAATTCCAGGTATTCGCAAAGAGAATCTCAATATAAAAATTGTATTCACAACACATGCCACCCTGCTTGGCAGGTACCTGGCCATGAACGACAACCAGTTTTACGACCACCTGCCGTTTTACAACTGGGAGCAGGAGGCAGTTAATTTTAATGTGAAACCAATAGTTGAAATTGAACGCGCTTCAGCGCATGGTGCACATGTTTTTACAACGGTAAGTGAATTAACCGGCCGTGAATGTACCCACTTGCTCGGTCGAACGCCGGACCTGATTCTGCCCAACGGGCTTAACATTCAGCGGTTTGAAGCCTTGCACCAGGTCCAGAACCAGCATCTGGAATACAAAAATGAAATCCATGATTTTGTGATGGGCCATTTCTTTCAGAGCTATTCATTCGATTTGGACAATACGCTGTATTTTTTTACTTCGGGAAGGTACGAGTATCAAAACAAAGGTTATGATTTAACACTGGAAGCTCTGGCACGTCTGAATTACCGCATGCAGCAGCAAAATTCAAAAATGACTGTTGTTGCCTTTTTTATTACAAAACGGCCGTATTATACTTTTAATCCGGATGTGTTACATTCTAAAGCCTTAATTGAAGACATTCACCGGGTTTGCGAAGAAATAAAAGAACAGGTTGGGAGAAGGTTGTACACGAGAATTACTTCTGAAAACGGTCAATATATTTTTCCGAGTTTAAGCGAAATGGTAGACGATTACCTGCGACTGAAACTTAGAAGAAACGTGCAAAGCTGGAAAACAAATAAATTACCGAAAATTGTTACCCATACGTTAATTGATGATGCCAAAGACGAAATCCTGAATTTTCTGCGAACTGCGAACCTGGTTAACAACCGGCACGATAAAGTAAAAGTGGTTTACCATCCCGATTTTATTTCCACTTCAAATCCCCTGTTTAAAATGGATTATAATCAGTTTGTTCGCGGCTGCCACCTGGGAATTTTTCCCAGTATGTACGAACCCTGGGGATATACTCCGCTGGAGTGCCTTGCCAGTGGATTGCCATCTATCACCAGCAACCTGGCAGGTTTTGGCGATTATGTTTCCCGGAATATTATGGATAACGAAAAACTTGGAATGTATATTATCGACAGAAAAAGCAGGGATTTTAACCAGACAGCCGACGAATTGGCTGAAATAATGTACCGCTTTGTGAAAATGAACCGGCGCGAAAGAATTGCTCTCAGGTATCGTAGTGAAGAGGCATCCTTGCACTTCGACTGGTCGAACCTGGGCCGGTTTTACGATGTGGCTTATAACATGGTTGTTGAACGATAAACGGGTAACAAGCTTATTATGATTCATTCTCCAATTGGTGTTTTTGATTCAGGTTATGGTGGCTTGACTGTGTTAAAAGAATTAGTAAAAAAACTACCTCAATACGATTTTCTTTATTTAGGCGATAATGCGCGTACTCCTTACGGAACAAGGTCATTTAGAGTTGTTTACGAATATACGCTGGAGGCCGTAAAATATTTGTTTAGCCAGAATTGCCCGTTGGTGATAATTGCCTGTAACACTGCTTCAGCAAAAGCACTCCGAAATATTCAGCAACTCGATTTGCCGCAACTTGCGCCCAACCGGCGGGTTTTGGGCGTTATCAGGCCAAGTGTTGAAAAGGTGGCTGAAATTACCCGGAACGGTCATGTGGGAGTGCTTGGTACTCCCGGCACCGTGCTTTCAGAATCGTATCCCATCGAATTGGAAAAATGGTCGGACGGAAAAGTAAAGTCAACCGTTCAGGAAGCCTGCCCGCTTTGGGTGCCGCTGGTTGAAAACAATGAAATTGACTCGGAAGGGGCGGAGTATTTCGTACGGAAAAATATTTTGAATGTTCTTCAAAAAGATAAAAATCTGGATACCCTGATTTTGGGCTGTACCCATTATCCGCTGCTTATTCATCAAATCAGAAAATTTGTGCCCGAAAATATTCAGGTACTGGAACAGGGACAAATTGTTGCCGGCAAACTGTTGGAATATTTAAAACGGCATCCTGAAATGGAGCGACAATTATCGAAAGGAAAAAACATCAAATTTCAAACTACTGAATCAGCTGATATTTTTAATGAAAAAGCAGCGCTGTTTTTGGGTAAAAAGGTGGAGGCCGAAACCATCCATCTTTAGTGTTTTACGAAACAAGTTCTTTCACCACTTTTTTCATGGTATCATATTGTTCTTCAATGCTGTTTAACAGTTTGTACTGTGCCCGCGTGCGCACCAGGTTGTGTTCTTCCGATTTGGTTTTGTAATAATTGTCCCCGTCAATGTAATCCATTAAAAACCGTAGGACCTGCTCGTAAGTAATGTATTTGGCCGAAAATGCCAGGTACTCAATTTCTTTATCGGTTAGAAACGAACCAGCTTCTTCGAGGTAGCCTTTGGCAAAAGCGGTAAATATTTTCAGGTCCATCGAAACATTGTCCAGGTTGGTATCATCTTCTTTTCCTGTGTTGGTGTAGTACCGGATGGCGTCTCCGAAATCGTTTAAAACCGTGCTGTTTAAAACGGTGTCGAGGTCAATAACACAAAGCACTTCCCCGGTTTTGTCGAAAAGGATATTGTTGATTTTAGTATCGTTGTGACTTACCCTGGTCGGAATGGTTCCGTTTTCCACCAGTTGCCAGAATTTCATCATCTCTTCGCGACGGTTTTCAATCCAACTAATTTCTTCTTTTACTTTTTCTTTCCTTCCAACCGGGTCTTTTTTCAACACGGCATCCCATTGTTCATAACGGATTCGGATGTTGTGAAATCCGGGCAAAATATCGGTAAGTGGCTCTTTCAGGTCGGAGACCAGCGATTGAAATTTTCCGATTCCCTTACCGCCAGCATAGGCCAGTTCTGGTGTTTCGGCAGCCTCGTAAGCAATCGTATCTTCAATAAATAAACACACAGCCCAGTATTCTTCCTCTTCGTCTAAAAAATACAATTTTCCGTCGTTTGCCGGAATAATGGTCATCGCCTCGCGCATTGGGTCCCCACCCGCTTTTTTTACCTTGGCTTTAATGTGATTACACACTTTTTCTATGTTTTCCATCATAGCCGGAATAGGAGAGAACACTTTTTTATTTTTACGCTGAAGGATATATTTGGGCGAGTTTCCTTCGGTGTTTATAATAAAAGTGTCGTTAATAAAACCTTCACCAAGAGGAATTACATCCTTTATTTTACCTTCAATCTTAAACTGGCTGGCAATTTTTATCAAATCAATGTTCATAGAAAATATTTTAATAGAGTTTTTCGGGATATTCTCCTTGTTCGATCAGCTTGTTAATTTTGGCAACCACCCGGGGCTTGTCTTCTTTGTATGTAACTCCAAACCAGGGCGAATCAGCTTTTAATACCTTTACTTTAGCTTTTCTCTCCTGAATCATATCGAAAACTACAGAAGGAATGTAAATCTCCGATTTGGGTTCGTTGATATGGTTTTCCAGGAATTCAGTGAATTTTTCTTCGAGGATAGGGAATACAGAGGGTTTGAAACCCCAAATATTCATGGAAGCACTTTCATTTCCCGTTAATTCCTTTTCGCTTCCGTCTGGTTCAATAGAAATAATTTTACCGTCTTTTTTCAAAATTTTTGTGGTTTCCACAATTTCCCGGAGCAAATCATTTTCGCCAACATCGCAAATGCCACGCGACACCGAGCCATAATCTGATAAGGTGTGAGAAAGTTTATAACCAACCATAGAATATTCCGCAGAATCAGCCGATTGGGTTAAAAATTCAGCCATTACTTTATAAGCATTATACCCGTAAAAATCATCAGCATTGAGTGCACAAAACGGTTCTTTTATCACGTTTTTTGTAACCAGAATGGCGTGTGCCGTTCCCCAGGGTTTTTCTCTTCCTTGGGGCAGTGAATAACCTTCAGGCAGGTTTTCGAGTTCCTGGAAAACATATTCAACCTCAATTTTACCTTCCAGAATCGGATCAAATTTTTCTTTAAAAGCATCGGCAAAACTTTCACGAATTACAAAAACCACTTTGCCAAATCCGGCTTTTATGGCATCGTAAATGGAATAATCGATTATTGCTTCACCGTTAGGCCCCACGGGCTCAACCTGTTTAAGTCCGCCAAAACGGCTGCCCATGCCGGCTGCAAGTATTAAAAGTGTTGGTTTCATTTAATTTTGATTTTCAAATTTCAGATCAAGATTAGAATTCGATTACGAAACAAAGAAATCTTTTTGACAAACAAAAAGGATTGTACTTAAAGTTTGTAATTTTTTTAAAAAGCAGTATTTTTTTTTCTGTAATCCCTCCAGTTCATCTTTGTTTCCAACTTCTCGCTTCGAACTCCTGTCTTCATTATTCCGACTTCTGTCTTCGGTCTTCCAACTTATTTTTTGTACCAATCCGCATAAGTTCTATATGAGCTGGCAATTCGGTTAATTTCATCCTCAAGAAGTTCAGGACTTATTGTTTTTATTTTTTTTGCCGGAATACCTGCATAAACACTGCCGCTTTCAACCACGGTACCTTTTGTTACTACCGAGCCTGCTGCAATAATCGAATTGCTTTCAACAACTGCATCGTCCAAAACCACGGCATTCATTCCAACCATTACATTATCATGCAATGTGCACCCATGAACAATGGCTCCGTGTGCAATGGTAACATTATTCCCAATATTTGTGGGCGATTTCCGGTAAGTGGCATGGATAACGGCATTATCCTGAATGTTGGTGTTGTTTCCAATTTTAATATAGTGCACATCGCCACGTAAAACAGCACTGAACCAAACGCTGCAGTTGTCGCCCAGTTCAACATCGCCTATAAGTGTGGCTGTTTCAGCCAGAAAACAGTTTTTCCCTAATACTGGCGTTTTATTATTTAGTGTTTTTATAAGTGCCACTCTTGTTCATATTTAAATTGATTCCAAATATATTAAAACCTTTAAATATTTGGATATGTCATTAGAAACTTGTTAAATAATGGTTATTTTTGTTTCCTGATAAATAAGAGTAAAAAAAGTTACATCGATTCTAAAATTACAGATCATTAGTTTTAGAGTCGTTTTTATTTTGAATTGATTATTTTGAATTCAAAAACCTAATATAATGAAGGATGCTAAAGTAATTGAATTGGAAGAAGTTGCTATTCGGTTTTCAGGTGATTCAGGAGATGGGATGCAGCTTACGGGAACTTTGTTTTCGGATGCCACTGCACTAATTGGCAATGATATTTCAACTTTTCCCGATTACCCATCTGAAATCAGAGCTCCGCAGGGAACAGTTGGAGGAGTATCAGGATTTCAGGTACAATTTGGAAAAAAAGAGGTCACAACCCCTGGTGATTATGCACATGTGCTGGTCGCCATGAATCCGGCAGCCATTAAAGCCAATGCCCGGTTTATGGATCCTGGAGGCACTATTATTTATGACTCCGATTCGTTCACAGAAAAAAACCTTCAAAAGGCAGGTTATAAAACCGATGATCCTTTCACTGAAAGCAACTTGCTCGATTTTCGCAAAATTGCAGTTCCGGTTTCAAACCTTACCCGTGAAAGTCTGAAAGATTTTGGACTGGACAACAAGAGTATATTGCGCAGTAAAAATATGTTTGCTCTTGGATTGGTTTGCTGGATGTTTAACCGCCCGCTGGAATATATCGAAGAATTCATCCGGAACAAATTTGCCAAAAAACCAGTTGTGGTTGATTCCAATATTAAAGTACTACACGATGGGTATAATTACGGAATGAACCTGCAACATCAGACTCCTACATATATTGTTCATTCTGCTGATATTGAAAATGGTATCTACCGTAATATTAACGGAAACCAGGCTACCGCATGGGGATTTATTGCGGCAGCCGAAAAAGCAGGTCTGGAACTATTTTTAGGTTCATATCCCATTACACCTGCCACCGAAATTCTTTCTAATTTATCAGAAAGGAAAGATCTGGGTGTTAAAACTTTTCAGGCCGAAGATGAAATTGCCGGAATTACCTCGGCCATTGGAGCTGCATTTGCCGGCGATTTGGCCATTACAACAACATCGGGTCCGGGGCTGGCATTAAAATCAGAAGCCATTGGTCTGGCAGTAATGGCCGAACTACCCCTGGTTATTGTTAATGTGCAGCGCGGAGGGCCTTCAACTGGTTTGCCCACAAAAACCGAACAGTCCGATTTACTTCAGGCATTGTACGGACGGAATGGCGAGAGTCCGGTTGTTGTGCTTGCTGCGAGCAGTCCATCCGATTGTTTTTTCTATGCTTATAAAGCAGCCAAAATTGCATTGGAAAGAATGGTGCCCGTTATACTTCTGACGGATGGATTTCTTGGGAATGGAAGTGAACCCTGGAAGATCCCCAAAATGTCTGAATTGCCGTCAATAACTCCACGAATTGCTAAAGATGCAGCAACTTTTAAAGCCTATCAGCGCGACGAAAATCTGCTTGCCCGAGATTGGGCAATCCCCGGAATGGCTGGGTTTGAACATCGTATTGGCGGCTTGGAAAAGAATGTTTCAGGAACAGTAAGTCACGATCCTGAAAATCACCAGGCAAATACAGAAATAAGGGAAGCGAAAGTGCAAAAAGTGGTTGATCTTGTTCCCGATTTGGAAGTATGTGGCGATGAGGATGGTGATGTTCTGGTTGTGGGCTGGGGAGGCACATTCGGACATTTAATTAGTACCGTGCGCGAATTGAGAAAACAAGGCAAAAATGTTAGTCTGGCTCACTTTAATTACATTAAACCACTGCCAAAAAATACAACAGAAATATTTAAAAAATTCAAGAATATTATTGTTTGTGAATTGAACATGGGACAGTTTGCCAGCTATCTTCGTGATAAGATTCCCGGTTACCATTATCATCAGATTAACAAAGTAAAAGGATTGCCATTTACCATTAACGAACTAAAAGAAGGAATTAACAAATTACTGGAGGATTAAAAATGACAGACCTGAGTTATACCATCAAAGATTTTAAAAGTGAAAATGAAGTTCGCTGGTGCCCGGGTTGTGGCGACTATGCCATAATGAATGCAATTCAGCGCACTATGTCCGGTTTGGGAATTCCAAAAGAAAAATTTGCAGTTATTTCAGGTATTGGCTGCTCTTCCAGGTTTCCATACTACATGAATACTTTTGGATTTCATACCATTCACGGCAGGGCTGCAGCAGTTGCTTCCGGAGTAAAAATTGCCAATCCTGATCTGAGTGTTTGGGTAATTACGGGTGACGGAGACGCCATGGCCATCGGTGGAAATCATTTTATCCATACCATCCGCAGAAATATTGATATGAATATCATCCTTTTTAACAACCGGATTTATGGTCTTACAAAAGGGCAGTATTCACCAACATCAGACCGCGGTTTTAAAAGTAAAACATCGCCTTACGGAACTATTGAAGACCCGTTTGTTCCGGGGCAGCTTGTAATTGGCGCCGGGGGAACATTTTTTGCCCGGTCAATCGACAGTAACATTAAATTGGGGGAAGCTGTTTACACGGCTGCGGCCAAACATAGAGGAACTTCAGTAGTAGAAGTACTGCAAAATTGTGTGATTTACAACAATGGTGTGCACAATGCCATTACTGATCCTAATTACCGGTCTGACAGGCAATTAATTCTGGAGCATGAAAAACCAATGTTATTTGGTGAAGAAATGGACAAAGGCATTATTATGCAAAAAGGCAGGTTGAAAGTAGCCAGGATTGGTGAAAACGGCGTGACGATGGAGGATATATTGGTACACGATGCCCATGAGGCTGATCCCACACTTCATATGGCTTTAATAAATATGTCGTTACCGGATTTTCCCGTTGCATTTGGTGTAATTCGTAGTGTGCCTTCGCCAGTTTATGATGAAGAGTTGATTAAACAAATTACCCAGATTAAACAAATTCGAAAAATAACTTGTGTAGATGAACTATTAAGTTCAGGAAATACATGGGAAGTAACCGGGAATGATAATGGAAAAGGGAAACTACAAGATTGTCCGGAAAAGAAATTTAAGTAATCGAAAAAAAGGATAAGTAATTTGCCCATTTTTGGCAACAATTTCTCTGGTAAAACATACTGTAAGTTAATTTTATATAATAATTACAATTTGCAGTTTATGTCGTGCATTTTAAAGTATCTTTGCAAAATTTTGGACGCTAATTTTATAAAATGAAAGCATTTAATATCGGAGACTTACATATTAATGTTCCTGTTATTCAGGGTGGAATGGGTATCGGGATTTCTTTGTCGGGGCTGGCGGCTGCTGTGGCAAACGAAGGAGGTGTAGGCGTAATTTCTGCCGTAGGAATTGGCATGTTTGAAAAGAATTATGCACGTGATTTTATTAACGCAAATATAACCGCACTGAAACGTGAAATCAAAACAGCGCGTGAAAAAACCAGTGGAATTATTGGGGTGAATATTATGGTTGCCCTTACCAATTTTTCTGACCTGGTGAAGACAGCCATAACCGAAAAAACGGATATCATTTTTTCAGGTGCCGGGCTTCCACTGAATTTACCGTCTTTTCTAACCAGGGAATCAAAAACTAAACTGGTCCCCATTGTTTCATCAGGCAGGGCAGCGGCTCTCATTTGTAAAAAATGGAAAGAGGTTTACAACTACCTTCCTGATGCTATTGTTGTTGAAGGTCCAAAAGCCGGAGGCCATTTAGGGTTTAAACGCGAGCAGCTTGATAACCCCGAATATGCCCTTGAAAAACTGGTTCCTGAAGTTGTTTCACATGTAAAACCATTTGAGGAAAAATATAACGTTTCCATTCCGGTTATTGCTGCCGGTGGCATTTATTCCGGTTCTGATATAAAAGAGATAATGGAATTGGGTGCAACCGGGGTTCAACTCGGCACCCGGTTTGTAACCACGCACGAATGCGATGCCTCTGATGAATTTAAACAAACCTACATCAATTCCATTGAAAGTGATATTGAAATTATTCAGAGCCCGGTGGGTATGCCCGGCAGAGCAATCAGAAATGAATTTATAAATAAAATTAACCGGGGAGAAAAACGCCCGGTAAAATGCCCGTATAAGTGTCTGAAAACCTGCAATATTGAAAAGACACCTTATTGCATTTTTGCAGCGCTGATGAGCGCAATGAAAGGTAATTTTTTTAACGGATATGCTTTCGCCGGTTCAAATGCCTGGAGAACGTCAAAAATAATTTCCGTGAAAGAAACTTTTGATGCACTGAAACAGGAATTTAAAGAGGCTGTTGCTTCCAGATTTTGATAAAAAGATGATTCCATCCTTTGCGAACGGAATCTTCTTTTTTTATTGGTTATTAAAATTTAAGAGCTAATCCGATGTTCAGATACGCAATACCATAACCCAGTTCAACCATCCCTGCTAAATTGTCGGTAAAATAATATCTGCCACCTACATAAAAAGCAGTTGCAATTCCACTGCCTGCTACTGAACCGTAATCAAAGTTACCCGAACTTGATTTCCAGCTAACAACTCTGAATCCCAGCATTAAACCTCCATAGGTATCTAATTTATCAATAAACTGATAGTGAAGCGAACCTCTTCCACCAATAATGAAATTTGAAAATCCATAATTGCTGCCCCAACCAGAATAGTTGGAACTGCTGTAGCCAAGATATCCACCCACTCCCAATGAACTGTTTTCATCAAACAATTCATCCTTGATACCAACTTCGAATGAACCTGAAACAGGAGGCACGCTGGTTGAATAGAAACTTCCGGTATAAAGTGTGCTCCCAAGTCCTAAGCCCAGGTTTAAAACTTTATCTCCTTCATTAAAGGTAGTATTTTGTGCTTTAACAGATAAAGCCAAAAAGAATACTAAAATAGCGGATAAAAAATGTTTAATCATAATCTATAATTTTTAAAGTTATTTAATTATGCAATTTAAGGTATTAAAGTATTAAAATCAATAAATGGTTTTAAAATCCTGTATTTTTTTCATTATTGGAAAAGGTTTTAGATTGTCTTTTCGAAAAAAATTACATTTTTCAAATTTTATCTTTCGTTAGAAAACTTTACTTTCGGGTTAATTAAAAGATTGTTGCTGATTTATGGAAACAATTGAGGTTTTCGGGACTAAAACTGTTGACGAGTTTCATAATTTGCCCGATAGAATTTATAAGAATGACCCAAATTATACGCCTTTGCTAAGGCTAATGATTGAAAATACATTCGACCCAAAAAAAAATGCAAAATTTAAAGATGGCAATGCCTGCCGTTGGATTGTGAAAAAAAATGGCAATTGCGTTGGCCGTATTGCTGCCTTTTTCGATTCTGGTTATGCTTCAGGCTACGAGCAACCAACAGGCTGTTTCGGATTTTTTGAATGCATTGATGACCAGGAAGTGGCAAATGTTTTATTCAGTAAAGCAAAAAGCTGGTTGCAGCAAAACGGAATGGAAGCAATGGACGGACCTGTGAATTTTGGCGAAAATTTTTTTTACTGGGGACTGCTGGCTAATGGATTCCAGCCGCAAACATTTGGGATGCAGTATCATAAACCATATTACCGCAAACTCTTTGAAAATTATGGCCTGAAGGTTTTTTACGAACAATATAGTTATTCGCTGGATATTACACATCCCGATCTTCCCGACCGGTTCTGGAAAATTGCTGCATGGGTGGCCCAAAAGCCGGGGTATTCTTACCAACATTTCACTTTTATAAACCAGGATAAGTTTATAAATGATTTTATTGAAATATATGAACAAGCCTGGGCAGGCCACAGCAATTACAAACCCGCAAGTTTTATTGAATTAAAGAAAATGATTTCAGAGGCGAAATTTATTTTGGAGGAGGAATTCATCTGGTTTGTTTACCACGAAGGAAAACCCATTGCATTTTATATGATGATTCCTGATTTGAATGGAATCTTAAGAAAACTAAAATCAGGGAAACTCAATTTTTGGAATGTGCTGAGGTTAATTTATTACAAAAAAACAAAGACAATTTCGCGTTGTCGTGTAATTGTTCTGGGAGTGATTCCAAAGTTTCAGCGATTGGGTATTGAGTCGGGAATTTTTTACAAGCTGAAAAAAGTGATGTTGCGCAAGCCTTGGTACAACGATATGGAAATGAGTTGGGTAGGGGATTTTAATCCGAAAATGAACGCACTTTTTAAATCATTTGGAGCTAAACATACGCTTACTCATCTCACTATGCGTTATCTTTTCGACCCTGAAAAAGAATTCAAAAGGGCCGCAATTATTCAATAACGATAATGTACATTTGCAAAAGATAGCCAAAAACCGGTGTAAAGAATTGAACAATGCAACTGATTGAAGTAACCGATAAAAAGACAAAGAAACTTTTCCACAAAGTTCCTTATCCAATTTATAAAGATGATTCCAACTGGGCCTGTCCCCTGATAGGAATGGTTGAAAATACATTTGATCCTCAAAAGAATCCTTCATTTAAAAAGGGCGAAGCTATTCGCTGGGTTCTGCTTAATGAAAATAAAAAGCCAATTGGCCGCATTGCCGCATTTTACAACCTCGACAAAGCCAAAACATTTGAACAACCTACCGGAGGTTGTGGTTTTTTTGAATGCATTGATAATCAAGAAGCTGCAAATAAACTTTTTAATGCAGCCCGCAACTGGCTCAAATCCAAAGGAATGGAAGCCATGGATGGACCGGTGAATTTCGGTGAAAATTATATGAACTGGGGACTCCTTGCTGATGGCTTTATTGCACAGGGTTTTGGAATGCCATATAATCCTCCTTATTACGTGAAACTTTTCGAAAATTACGGTTTCCAAATTTATTTCAAACAGTTTAGTTACCATCTGGACACCACTTTGCCCGAGCTGCCTGATCGTTTTTGGAAAGTAGCCGAGTGGGTGGCAAAAAAGCCACAGTTCAGTTTTAAACACTTTTCGTGGAAAGAAAAAGAAAAGTTTATTGACGATTTTGCACAAATTTATGATAATGCCTGGCGATTTCACGAGCATTTCAAACCAATTGACAGAGATGATTTGAAAGATTTTATAAACAATGCAAAGTTTTTAATTGAAGAAGATCTAATCTGGTTTGCATATCACGAGGGTGAACCCATTGCACTGTTTGTTGCAGTTCCGGATTTTAATCAGATTCTGGCCAAACTAAATGGCCGAATTACAATTTGGAATTTTCCAAAAGTAATGTGGTTGAAGTGGCGCAAAACCATGACACGCACCCGAAGTCTTATTATTGGTATCGTACCTAAATTCCAGCGTTCAGGAATTGATGCTGCAATTTTCTGGCATTTACGCCCTGCAATGTACCGCAAACCATGGTACACCGAAATGGAGCTTTCGTGGGCAGGCGATTTCAATCCCAAAATTGTAGCGCTATACGAATCGGTAGGGGGAAAGAAAATGAAAACCCATTTCACTATGCGTTATCTGTTCGACCGGAACAAACCGTTCACAAGGGCACCCATTATTTCAGCCGAACCAGAAAAGAAAAATTAATTCGGTTTCTCGCGGCTATTTTTTTGTTTGAAATTTACTTTTTTCAACTAAATTATTCTATGTTCGTTACAGAAATGGAAAAAGGGAATTTATTTAATGTCGAAATTGAAATCAATACGTTTGCCCATTGAGCAAGAGCTTCGAGATTTTGAACCATATTTCAAAAAATCTTTAAAAAGTGATGTGCCGTTGCTGGGTACCATTTTAAATTTTTTATATCGGACTAAGGGCAAGCAACTGCGTCCCATGTTTGTATTTTTGGCAGCGAAGCTTCATGGTGATACCAATGAGTTTTCTCAACTTGCAGCCTGTTCTGTTGAATTGCTTCATTCGGCAACGCTGGTGCACGACGATGTAGTTGACGAGTCGTATGAAAGGCGCGGCGCATTTTCAATTAATGCGTTATGGCGAAATAAACTGGCGGTTCTGGTGGGCGATTACATTCTGGCAAAAGGGTTGCTTCTTCAGCTCGAACATAAAAAATATAATTTTCTGCACCTCATTTCCCGAGCAGTGCAGGATATGAGCGAGGGAGAAATTCTTCAAATAAAAAAAAGCCGGAAACTCGACATCGACGAAGAAACCTATTTTGAAATTATTCGCAAAAAAACGGCTTCGCTTATTGCTACCAGCATGGCCATTGGCGCTGCCTCGGTAACCGACGATTCGGGAATTCCCGAAAAAATGTATCGTATTGGCCAGGATGCCGGTATCGCTTTTCAAATTAAAGACGACATTTTTGATTATCAGGCGAAAGGATTTATTGGTAAACCAACCGGAAACGACATCAAGGAAAAGAAAATTACGCTTCCGTTGTTATATGTACTGAATCATGCTGAATCGGCAGAAAGAAGGCGCATTCTGCGACTTATTAAAAAGAAGAATAAAAACCGGGAAGTTGTGGAAGAACTAATTCAATTGGTTACTGAAAAAGGCGGAATTGAATATGCCACAGAAAAGATGAATGAGTTTAAAAACAAGGCAGTGAATGCATTGATGGAATTTCCCGAAAGTGAAGCGCGTACGTCGCTTATTGAACTGATGAATTATATTACCACACGCAAGAATTAGTAAATCAGCTTTTTAGTTTTTCATTGTTTTGATGCCGGTTTCTGTCGCGTTTGCTTTTTTTCTCTATGTTTTTCAGGAACGCATCGTTTAAATCCACACCGGTTTGGTTAGCCAGGCAAATGAGTACCCAAAGTACGTCAGCCATTTCATCAGCCAAATCGTACTTTTCATCCGACTTTTTATACGATTGGTCGCCGTACTTCCGGGCCATAATGCGGGCCAGTTCACCCACTTCTTCGGTTAAAACGGCCATGTTGGTCAATTCACTGAAGTAACGCACTCCAAGGGTTTTAATCCATTGGTCAACCATCTGCTGGGCTTCTGATAATGTAATTTTTTCTTTTTTCATTTTTTCAGAGTTTGAAGTTTAAAGTTGTGTTAGAAATCCTTTTGTTTCGAGTCAATAATTATCGTAACAGGACCATCGTTTACCAGCGAAACATCCATCATGGCACCAAAAATTCCGGTGCCCACTTTTTTGCCCAACAATTCCTCTGTTTTGACAATGAATTTTTCGTACATGGGAATGGCAAATTCAGGTTTTGATGCACGAATATAAGAAGGACGGTTGCCTTTTTTTGTGCTGGCATGCAAAGTAAACTGACTCACGATAATCAGGTCACCATTAACTTCCTGCACAGAACGATTCATCACACCGTTTTCATCGTTGAAAATGCGCAACTGCACTATTTTTTTTGTCAGCCAATCGATGTCTTCTTCCGTATCAGCATCTTCAATACCTAAAAGAACTAACAAACCTTTGCCGATAAAGGAAATTACTTTTTTTTCAACCGTAACTTTTGCCTCCGAAACCTTTTGAACGACTACCCTCATAATAAATCTATTTTTTGCTAAAATATAAATTTAAGCGATGCCTGAACTTTTCTTTCAATTTTTTGTTTATCTTTCAGTTTAAAAATTAAAACAAAAATCAAAATTACAACAAAGTGTTATGAAATTAAGTTTATTAAGTATAATTCCGTTTTTTTTACTAATCGGTTGCATATCTCAACGTGGGATGGAAGATGAGCCTATCGTAATTAAAACTTCTCCTGAAAATACAGTTCGGGAATTAGAAATCGAATTTCAAAAGGGGAAAGCATTTAATCATCCATCGTTTGCTGTTTGGATTGAGGATCTTGAAGGAAATTTTATTGAAACATTGTATGTTACCGGTTATGTGGCCAAGGGGCGATTTGGCTTTGGCGAAATTGAACCAGGAAAATGGACAAATGAATCAGGTAATGCACGGCGACCGGCAACATTGCCCTATTGGGCACACAAACGCAACATTAAAGCGCCTGATGGTTTATTTATCCCGTCTCCCCAAACTGAAGTGCCCGATGCCCTGACTTCTGCCACTCCGCGAAATAACTTCAGGTTGGAAACAGGAACAAGCTATTCGGCAACAAAAAAGTTCAGGGTTTTACTTGAAATCAACCAGGCCTGGGATGCCAACGAATTTTGGACTAACAATAAATTTGAGGGTGATTTAAATTATTTTGGTTCGCTTCAGCCGGCGCTGGTTTATGCAGTAACAGTCGATCCGGAGAAAAAGGAAACTGAATACCATTTAAATCCAATCGGGCATAGCCATCCTACAGGTGCAAACGGTGTACTTTTTACCGACATAACAACACTGACAACTGCCAAAGAAATTGCCCACAAAATTATTGTTCGACTTAAATAATTCCAATTCATAAAAGAAAGCCATGAAAACAATATATACCATTTTACTTTTTTTCATTTTACCTTTTAGCGTTTTTGCTCAAAATGCTTCTTTAAAAGGGCGTGTGGTGGACGCTGTGAGCAACGAGCCGCTTCCATTTGTAAACGTGATTGTTTCGGGAACATCCATTGGAACCATAACCGATATGGATGGAAATTTTATTCTTACCGGCTTAGAACCCGGATTTATTCGGATTGAAGCTTCGTTTGTCGGATACAGGCGGGCTATTTCTTCAGAAGTTGAAGTGAGTGTAGCCAGCACCAATACCATCGAAATTCAAATGGAGGAACAAAAAGAGCAGATAGAGGAAGTTACCGTAACAGCTTCTCCATTCCGGAAAACCGAAGAAAGTCCGGTTTCATTGCGAAGTATTGGAATTGGCGAAATTGAAAAAAGTCCGGGTGCCAATCGTGATATTTCAAAAGTGATCCAGTCGTTCCCCGGCGTACAATCAACACCTGCATTCCGCAACGATGTTATTATTCGTGGTGGCGGGCCTTCGGAAAGCAAGTTCTACCTCGATGGT
Organism: Mariniphaga sp.; assembly: GCA_036350775.1. Classification (GTDB taxonomy): domain Bacteria; phylum Bacteroidota; class Bacteroidia; order Bacteroidales; family Prolixibacteraceae; genus Mariniphaga. The sequence goes on along the minus strand of JAZBNQ010000512.1, from coordinate 8,982 downwards.
GTTGAAGTACCGTTTATTAATCATTTTGCTACTCAAGGCGCTTCGGGCGGACCGGTTGGAATTATTAATGCCGACTTCTTACGCGAAGTGAATTATTATTCCGGCGCTTTTCCGGCTAACCGTGGAAATGCGCTAAGTGGAGTGCTCGAGTTTAACCAGGTAGATGGAAACAGTGACCGGTTGAAATTCCAGGGAACTTTAGGGGCTTCTGAAGTGGCAGCCACACTTGACGGTCCAATCGGAGAAAAAACCACGTTTATTTTTTCTGCACGGCGCTCTTACCTTCAATTTTTGTTTAGTGTGCTGGAATTGCCATTTCTGCCTAATTTTACCGATTTTCAGTTTAAGGTACGTTCACGTATCGACAAAAAAAATGAATTAACTTTTGTTGGCCTGGGAGCGATAGATGTATTCGATTTAAATCTTGGAATTGAAGACCCTGATGAGCAGCAAAGTTTTATTCTAAGCCAGATTCCGGTAAACGAACAATGGAATTACACGCTAGGGGCGGTTTATAAACATTTTCGCGACAACAGTTTTCAAACAGTGGTATTGAGCCGCAGCCATCTGAATAACGGAGCATACAAATATTTCGATAACGACGATAGCTCGGAAGAAAATAAAATTCTGGATTATTCTTCCGAAGAAATTGAAAACAAACTTCGGGTTGAAAGTTCAAGCCGATTTGATGGGTACAGACTGAATTTTGGTGCAAACCTCGATTTGGTTACTTATACCAATTCAACGCAACAGCAACGATTTTATGGCGATGGTATTCTCAACATCGATTACAATACCTCGTTAAACCTTGTAAAATGGGGACTTTTTGCTCAGGCCAGCAAAAGCATTTTTGACGAAAGATTGTCGCTTTCGTTAGGCGTCAGAGCCGATGCCAACAATTATTCACCGAGTATGAATAACTTTTTGGACCAGGTTTCTCCCCGGTTTTCGGCATCTTATAGTTTAACGTCGCAGTGGAGCCTGAATTTCAATACCGGAAGATATTATCAACTGCCACCTTACACTACACTTGGTTTTAAGCAAAACGACGTTTTGGTAAACAAAGAGAATAATTTAAAATATATTTTGGCCGACCACCTGATTGGCGGTTTGGAATACCGGCCCCGGCAAACTGTGCTTTTTACGCTTGAAGGATTTTGGAAAGGTTACCAGGATTATCCGTTTTCAGTAAAAGACCAAATAAGTTTGGCTAATAAAGGTGCTGATTTTGGTGTAGTTGGCGACGAAGAAGTACTTTCGCAATCGGAAGGACGTGCTTACGGGGCTGAGTTTCAGGCGCGGGTAAATGCCACAAGCGGGTTTAATTTTAACCTCTCTTATACGCTTGTTCGCAGCGAATTTTTAAATGCTTCAAACGAATATATTCCAACCGGCTGGGATTCAAAACACCTGCTGAATGTAACTTCCACTACCGAACTAAAAAAAGGCTGGAGGGTTGGTGGAAGATGGCGTTTTGTGGGCGGGTTGCCTTACACACCGTACGATTTGGAGCGTAGTTCTCTGGTAGAAGCCTGGAATTTATCAGGTAGTCCGTATTTTGATTTTACAAGGTTGAATTCGGAAAGGTTTCCACCCTTTCACCAATTGGATTTACGGGTGGACAAAATATTTTACCGCGATAAAATTACCGCCAAATTTTATATCGATATTCAGAACCTATACAATTTTCAGGCTGAACAGCAGGATATTATCGTGAGAGAAACTGATGAGGCCGGCAATTTTATTCTGGCAGATAACGGAACCCGCTACCAGTTGCGCAGGGTAACCAACACTTCAGGAACAGTGTTGCCGACCATTGGAATTATTCTGGAGTTTTAACAGATTTTTGTGAATTTTTCGCAAAATGTAAATTACAATTTGTAAATTGCAAAATGTAAATTACAATTTATAGAAAATGGAAACAAAAAGAACGAAAACGCCTTTTCCTACATCGGGATATTTTGGCCCGCAATATTTTTGCGACAGGGAAAAAGAAACTCAAATACTTAAATCAAATATCAAAGGGAATCAGTCCACAACATTGGTTTCCATTCGCAGAATGGGAAAAACCGGGTTAATTAAAAATCTTCAGCATTTAATGTCGGATGAAATAATTTGTATTTATGCTGATATTCTTCCAACTGAAAACAGTGTTGACCTTGTAAATACTCTTGCAAGCGCAATCCTTAATTCAATTTCGAATACTGATAAATTAGGCACAAGAATCTGGAACTTCATAAAATCCTTGCGACCGGTTATTTCTTACGACAATTTATCAGGGCAGCCAAATGTTTCATTTAACATTGAAGCCAGGGAAACAGTCACACATATCGATGCTTTATTGTCTTTTCTCGAAAATCAAAATAAAACTATATTGTTTGCAATTGACGAATTTCAGCAAATTCTAAATTATCCGGAAACCAATACGGATGCTTGGCTGCGAAAAATAATTCAACAACTAAATAATGTAAATTTTATATTTTCGGGAAGTCAGCATCATCTGATGCACGAAATTTTTTCCAATCCTGGAAGACCCTTTTTCAGAAGCACTTCATTTTTGCAATTGGATAAAATTGAATTTTCTGTTTACCAGGAATTTATTTTGACAAAATTTCGTGAAAACAAAAAGGAAATTTCACCGGAGGTGGCGACAGAAATGCTCAACTGGGCCAATGTTCATACTTATTATGTGCAACTCATTTGTAACAGAGTTTTTATAAATTCAGAAAAAATAATAACGTCGGATACATGGAAACAAGAAGCCTTAAAGATTTTAGATGAACAAAAAATTATCTTTTACGGCTACCGTGATTTATTAACCAAACAACAATGGAAATTATTAAAAGCCATTGCCAGCGAGCAGGAAGTTTATTCTCCAACTTCAAAAGAATTTATTATGGATTATAAACTGGGAAGTCCGGCAACAGTTATGCGTTCGCTGGAAGCTTTGCAGAAGAAAGAACTCATTTACAGTTATTATAGCTCGACGGGTAAACTTTTTTACAGTATTTATGATGTTCTTTTTCAACGATGGATTCAAAAAAATTAATTTAAATGCTCTGCATTAAACTGCAAAATAACGATCCATTTTTTTGTCTGGCAGCGGAAGAGTACCTGCTAAAGAATTTTTCGGAAGATATTTTTATGTTGTGGCAAAGCGACAATACTGTGGTGGTGGGAAAACATCAGAATGCCCTGGCTGAGATCAACTACCCGTTTGTGCATAAAAACGGGATTAAAGTTGCCCGGCGCATTTCGGGTGGCGGAACAGTTTTTCATGATTCGGGGAATGTTAATTTTGCTTACATTAAAAACGTAAGTAGTCCGGCAGAAATTTCATTTAAACTTTTTACCGAACCGGTTGTAAAAGCACTGGCCAAACTTGGAATTAAAGCAACTACTTCGGGCCGCAACGATTTGCTGGTAGAAGGAAAAAAAATTTCAGGCAATGCCGAACATGTTTTTAAAAACCGGGTATTGCACCACGGAACATTGTTGTTTAATTCGAACCTCGAAACTTTGGGCCATTCAATTAAAGTCATTCCCGGGAAATATCATGGAAAGGCTGTTCAGTCAAATAGAAGTGTGGTCACCAATATTTTCCCTTTTCTGAAAAAGCAGTTATCGGTGAATGATTTCAGTTCTTTTTTACTGGAAGTTCAGCTTGGAAATTTAGCGAATTCGGTTTACGAACTGAATGAAAGAGATAACCGGGCTATTCAAAAACTGGTGGATGAAAAATTCAGTACTTGGGATTGGAATTACGGCTATTCACCCAAATATAATTTTAATAATGAATTTCTTGTTAAAGGGAAAAAACTGAATGTGGAATTGCAGGTAGAAAAGGGCCGGATTGTTGAATCAAATTGTTCAGGCGATTTTTTTTCTGGTCTGAAAATTAAAACCCTGAATGAATCGCTTCGCGGACTACGGCACTTTTATCCTGATATCCGGCAAAGTTTGGAGAAAATTTATCCTGAAGTTTCTGACGATCTTATTTTTGCTTTTTACTAAAAAACTCATGCTGCCATTTGATTTTGCAGCATGAGTTTTTAAAATCCTCCTCTTTTGGGATAGCCAGAGTGGCCTTCTATTTCGGCAGCGGATAACCTTCCAATTCTTTCAGATTTTTGGCAATTTCCGATTCCGGGTATTCATAGTCATCAAGCATTCCGGACAGGTATTTATCATATCCAACAAGATCCATCAAGCCATGACCGCTGAAGTTGAACAAGATAACTTTTTCCTTACCTTCTTCTTTTGCTTTTTTTGCTTCGCGAATTGCCGATGCAATGGCATGCGTGGTTTCAGGCGCCGGAATAATTCCTTCGGTTTTGGAGAAAAGCAAACCGGCTTCGAAACATTCGCTTTGGTGAATGGCTTGTGCTTCCATTAAACCATCTTTCAACGCAGCGCTAACCAGCGGGGCCATTCCGTGGTAACGCAATCCGCCGGCATGAATCGGTGCAGGGATGAATGAGTGCCCCAAACTATACATGGGCAGAAGTGGAGTCATTTTGGCCACATCGCCATGGTCGTAAATAAAGGGCGCTTTGGTGAGTGTGGGGCAGCTAAACGGCTCAGCTCCAATAACCTGAATGTCTGCACCGTGTATTTTATCGTATATAAACGGAAACGAAAGGCCGGCAAAATTACTTCCGCCTCCGCAGCATCCAATCACTACATCAGGATTTTTTATACCCACTTTGGCCAGTTGTTTTTTGGCTTCCAGCCCGATGATGGTTTGGTGCAACATAACGTGGTTCAGCACTGAGCCCAGCGAATACCGTGTTTCACCTGTCGGGTCGGTAACTGCGGCCTCAATGGCTTCCGAAATAGCAATACCAAGACTTCCCGGCGTATCCGGATATTTTTCGAGAATATTCCGTCCGGCCTGGGTTTCGGTGCTGGGGCTGGCTATGCAGGTAGCGCCATACGTGTTCATCATCATTTTACGGAACGGTTTCTGGTCAAAGCTTACGCGCACCATAAAAACTTTACACTCAATACCACCCAACTGGGCACAGGCAAAAGCCAAAGCGCTTCCCCATTGTCCGGCGCCGGTTTCGGTGGTTAGTTTTTTTATGCCAAACTGTTTGTTGTACCAGGCTTGTGCTACGGCTGTATTGGGTTTATGACTTCCAGCGGGAGAAACGCCTTCGTTTTTGTAGTAAATTTTTGCCGGGGTGCCAAGCGCTTCTTCCAGTTCGTAAGCACGCACCAGCGGACTTGGCCTCCACTGTACCAAAATTTCACGAATTCCTTCCGGAATGTCAATCCAGCGTTCCTGGCTCACTTCCTGTTCAATTAAATTCATTGGGAAAACCGGTGCAAGCATTTCGGGTGAAACAGGATTTCCATCCGGGCCAATCGGAGGATTCATTGGTGTTGGCAGATCGGGTGCAAGGTTGTACCACTGTTTGGGCATTTCCGACTCTTCGAGAAAAATTTTCTTTTGTCTGGTCATAATCTATCGTTTTTAAATTTATTATTCAATAAAAAAGGGATTTGCTGCATAGCAACAAATCCCTTTTTCAGGTTAATCGGGTTTATTCATATTTGCATCCTGCGCTTTCATTTTCACGTTGCGCCAGTGCCATTCTTTTCCGTATAAAGGTGATATATACATTTTTGTTTTTTTCAGGATGGTAAAACTACGTATTTTATTTTAAAAATAGATTTGAGTTTGCAAAATAATCTGTCCCTTATAATTATCAATTATATTCCGGTTTTCGAATTCAACATAGATGGGCCTTGAAGAATACTGCAATGTCCATTTCATATTGTGCCCGTTTAAAAACCAGTTTAAGCCGGCATCAAACTGCAGTGAGGCCTCATCAAGCGCATCGAAATTTTTCCAGGTAAAAGCAGCATAGGGTTGAAAACGATTTCTCCATCCCGTTCCCGGAAGAAGATAACCAAACTCTCCGCGAACAATGTGGCCGGTACCAATCTCCCATTCACTGTTTCCTGTTCCCTGAGGAAGAGCCATTGTTGCCTGCATTCTTGAAACATTCATTTTACTCATAGAACGTAAATAATTCGGCCCGAAAAAATTGTAAATGTAACTCAGGTAAGATGTTACTGCTCCATTGTTCCGTAAAGGCAAATCGAGAAAAACGTCGGCAGCGGCAATGAAAATATCGCTGATTTGAGAGGGGTAATAACCGGCAAAATGGGGTAACAAATGTTCTGAGCCGGCAGCAATCAGTATAGCAGCCAGCATCGGATCAACCGTCGATAAGTCTTTTTCGGCTTCTACCAGCATGGCCTCGGGATGATAATAAAAGCCTGCGCCAATATTGAAAAGTTTCTGCCTGCCCAGGTTATTCATGGTCATATAAGGAAACAGCGTATTTTCCTTATCGAGAAACTGCCATGAAAAATAACCTTTCACCACCAAATTTTCGTTTAGTCTTTCAGTCGTTACAGGGGTTGAAATTGAATCAATTCCGTATTCTAAAGGTTTGGCTATCGAAACCCGGTAGTGCAGTTTATCTAATGTTCCTTTGGCGTAAATGCCCAGTTGTCGTCCGGCTGAATCGAATGTTCCTCCAACCGGGTAGGCAAATCCGGGATTGTCAACCACCAGAAATTCAAGCAACCTGCTGTTGTTGTAGCGTGAAACGCCATTCCAGGTATGCAGCCCGAAGCCGAGATGCAGTTTGTCTTTTATAAAAATATATTCGGTTTGGGCATTGAACAGTTGAACAGCCGGATTCTTATTTGAATTATAAGTAAAACCATCTGTTCCTACCTGAGTGTAAATAAACACTTTGTCTATCAGGTAAGTATAAAAAATCAACCTGCTCCGGCGGATTCCCAAATCGAAATCGGGATATTGTTCCACTCCGTGTTTATCCGGATTGTTTTCAATGTACCTGGTCCAAATCTGGTTCACCATTAACATTCCGGCATACGACGATTTATCTTCGGAAAGATACCAGCGCAGGTTGGGTTGTGTCCGTAATTCCTGCGCAAACATTCTGATTGGGAAAAGAAACAACACTAAAATAACAACAATTGGTAATTCCGAATATTTCATGTTCTTTAAAATTAGAACACAAAGAAAAAAAGATTTTATCTGAAACTTTATTGTTGTTCAGAGGTTTTTAACTTAAAATGTTTCTGAATTATAATTTAAATACCGGATCTAATTTAATTAAATCCGGCATTAAAATATTCCAAATAATTTATACCCCAATTTCCCAGCGTCTGAAATACAATCCCTGACGGACAATGGGAAGTGTTTTGAATTCAATTTCTTGCATTTCAGCCAAAGGAAGTGGAGAAAATCCGGAAGCAATTTTTATATTCTCTTCCAGTTGCTCTATGCTGTCAACTCCTATAATGGTAGTGCTTACCGGAAGACTCATATTGTAAGTAAGCGCTTCTTTAATGGAAATTGTTCCGGATTTTGGAGTGCGTAACCGGGCATCTGTTTGTTCTTCCAGTGGTGGTGGAGTCCAGCAATTCAGCATACGGCCACGGGTGGCCACTTTCATGCCTATTGTGGCAATTCCCCGTTTTTGTGCTTCGGGCAGCAGATAATTTTTAAAACTGAGGTAGTGCACATCGGCTGCATTAAGTGCCAGCAAAAGTGAATCGAACGGATAACGTTTAATGGCTTCAAGCAGGACAATTGGTTCAAAATGCCCTGTAATTCCGAGATTGCGAACCACACCTTCCGATTTTGCTTTTTCCAGCGCTTTTATGGCGCCGTCGCTGGCAAAAATCTGGTCAATCTGATCCTGCCGCTGTATATTGTGTAACTGCCAGGTATCCAGGTGATCCGTCTGAAGGTTTTTCAAACTTTCCTCAAGTAAACGCATGGAACCATCGTAAGTGCGATCGTGGGTTTTGGTAGCAAGCCAAACTTCGCTGCGGCGGGTTTTCATCACACGCCCAATGTTTAGCTGGCTAACTCCCCGGCCATACGAGGCAGCAGTGTCGATGTAGTTTATTCCCAGATCGATGGCGTGGTTAATGATTTTTTCGGACTCTTCTTCCCGGCCTGCAATTTCAAGCGTTGCCTGTCCGCCCAAACTTAAAATACCTACTTTATAACCCGTTTTGCCAAAAGAGTGAGTAGGCATTGCACTGTAAGTTACCGGATTGAAAGGATGTTCATCGCTTTTTTTTAACGGAATACGGCTAAATTCTTTTTCAGAGCTCATTGCATTTCCAACGGTTACCGCGGCAGTTGCTGCCAGCCCTGTTCCCAAAAATTTTCTTCGGTTGATGTTATTTCCCATGATAGTTATTTTTTTGAATGAATTTGATTCAGCTTAGTATTTTCAATATACGGCATTTAGTATTTGGGGTTCAATATAAAAATAAAATTCGGGATTATTATTTAAATGTTTTGCCGTTCAAACTGTTTTTATCTATTTTTGCACACCTAAAAATTAAAGGGTCCCATAGTTCAACGGATAGAATAGCAGTTTCCTAAACTGTAGATCCAGGTTCGATTCCTGGTGGGACTACGAAAACCGCTGATTTATTGCAAATTGGCGGTTTTTTATCTTCGAAAAATCCACAGTTTTTTTAGATTTGCATCATGAATAAGATATTACTGTTTATTGATGGGAGTGTTGACGTCCAGTCCAAAATTGGATTTGGCGCCTGCCTTGTTGTATCCAATCCCAGTACTTCGCCCGAAACGCTGAATAAACAGGTAAAAGTAAAACGGTTTGAAAAAACCTCATCAACTAAACTCGAATTACAAACTTTGCTGTGGGCGCTTAATAAAATTGCTTTTGACGGAAATAGAGTAATAATTTACACTGATTCACAAAATATTATAAGCCTAAACAGAAGGCGTGATCGGTTGGAGAAAAATAATTATTACTCAAGAAACAACATACAAATTAATAATTCAGATTTATACATTGAATTTTTCAGGATGATAGATATGTTTGACTGTGAATTTATAAAAGTACAAGGTCATCAACCTTCCAGGCATAAAGATGAAATCCACCG
>JAZBNQ010000511.1:0-3185 GCA_036350775.1 Mariniphaga sp. | reverse complement strand
GGTTATTGTTTCCGAGCTAAAAGGTGCAGTGTCAGAAGGATTAGGTGGCGCCAAAACAATTCGAGGCGTTCGCCGGAACCGCATTGTGGGAGACGGTTTTTTTTATGGAAACCTGGAAGCCAGATGGAAATTTGCCCGCTTCCGGTTTATTAACAACAACTTTTATCTTGGTTTAAATGGATTTACGGATTTCGGACAGGTGACCAAAAAAATAGAAACTACGCCTGAAAACGGATTTGTTCCCCAGCCTGAAAATTATTTTGACTCCGATGCTGAAAAAATGCACTTCTCTTATGGCGCCGGTCTGCGCATTGTGATGAACCAAAACTTTGTAATTGCCGTGGATTACGGATTTGCTGCCGATGAGCGCGATGGCGATTCGGGCCTTTACATTGGATTAAACTACCTCTTTTAAAATTTTATAACCATGAAACGATTTTACCCGGTTTTATTCATTTTGGTGAGTGTTTTTCTCATCCAGTTCTCATGTTCTCAACCAAATAAAAGTAATGAGTTAAGTGGCTTGTCGGCTGACACACTGCAACTTGCCACGGAAAAACTGCAGGAATATATAGACAACAGCAAACTTGCCGGAATTTCAGCATTAATTTACAAGGACGGAGAAATCGTTTACCGTGAAGATTTGGGAAATGCAAGTGAAAACAATCCGATAAATGATCAAACCATCTTCCGGATTTTTTCAATGACCAAACCCATTACAGCAGCAGCATTAATGACATTGTACGACGAAGGAAAATTTGAACTCGACGACAAGCTTTCACAATACCTTCCTGAATATACAGAAACGCAGGTTTATAATTCCGAAACAAAATCAATAGAACCCCAGCAAAATGAACTGACCATCCGCCACCTGTTAACCCACACATCAGGAATTCCCTACGGCTGGGATTCAAAATCCTATGTTGATTCGCTTTACAGGGTAAAAGGCGGAAGCAGTACGGAGGGGACCATAGGTGAAAAAGTAAAAATTATTGCAGCGCTGCCCCTTAAATTTCAGCCCGGAACCAAATGGGAATATGGCCTTTCTATTGATGTAGCCGGTTACCTGGTTGAGGTTTTATCGGGAAAACCGCTTGACGAATATATGAAAACTGTAATTTTTGATCCGCTTGGAATGGACGACACAGGATTTTATACTCCGGAAGAAAAACACAGTCGTTTGTCCGTTTTGTATTCGCGGCTGTCAGGAAAACTGGAGCCGGCAAGAGGAGCGATGAGCCAGGCTTTTAAAAATCCTGTTACCCTGTTTGCAGGTGGTTCCGGACTGGTTTCTACGATGGATGATTACCTGGAATTCTGCAAAATGCTTTTAAATGGGGGCGAGTTAAATGGTACAAGAGTTCTTTCCGAAGAAGCCGTTCATCTCATCATGTCGGATCAGTTGCCGGAAGGGACTACCTATGAAAAAAACAGGGGATACGGACTGGCAGGCGGTGTAAACCTCAACACCGGAGAATATGGCTGGGCGGGAGCTGCATCCACCAAATTCTGGATAAATTCGCAGCAAAACATGATTGTTATTGCCATGGCGCAACTAATGCCGGCAGATTATTCGTATGCTGACGCGTTTAAAAAAATAGTGGACCGTGCAATGTTGAATTAATTATTTATCACGCACACGCATGAACCTGAACATTTTTAGTAACCAGTTGGGCAGCGGGTGATGTCCCCTTTTTCGGAAATCCACAAACCAACCAATTTTTTTCAGAATTGGAATTTTATGGGTTTCCACAAATTCGATGAGTGTTCCTTCGGGTGCCTGAATGTATGCAAAGTTTCCGGCTGCCTCACCCATATCGAAACTGTCTGAATCACGTGCACTGTCAACGGTAAACGGAAATCCGGTTTCCTTAACTTTTTCACGAAATGCATCCATGCCATTAATATCGTAGCACAGATGAATAAATCCGGGATCGCCCCAAATCCGACCTTCATAAATATTGCGGGGTTCTCGGCTCAAGGCCTGAACCAGTTCAATATATGATGATCCGAAAAAAGGACTGAATGCGCCACTTTTAATATCAGAATGTTTTAAAAGAATTCGCCTGAATTTTTCTTCACCGCCGGGTAAGTCAGAGAAATCGGAAAAAGTGCCGGATAAATCATAAACTATATTGTCGTATTGCAAAATATCCCGGTAAATTTTCAGGCTTTCATTCATATTTTTAACCCCAATTACAGCACCGAGTACACCCCCATTCACCGATCTTTCGCGACGAAAAACTTCCCGTTCATGTTTCACTTCCCAAAGGTTTTCGTAAGGATCTTTCAGGTAGAAGTGTTCATTTCCTGCAGGGTCTTTTGATATTTTTCCAAGCATGTTCAGGCCAGATTCTGAGAATTTCTTAAATGCCTTTTGAATGTTATCGGTTTTCAGTTTGCCAATGTTGATACCAAAATCACCCACCTGAATCTCAAAATCTGCGGGTTCCGGTCTTTTTCCTTTATGTTGCCAGATTTCAAATCCACCACCTCCGCGCATATTTAACGCAAGTACGGCATGTCGCGGGCGTGGCTCTCCTCCGGTGTGAGGAAGCATAAGCTCTGCAACCGCTTCATCCTCAAACATGCGAATATCCATAGCAAAATGTTCGCGGTACCACCTCCAGGCTTCCTGAAGGTTTTCCACACCAACGCCCAATTGTTGTATTCCGTTAATTTTTCCTGTCATGTTTTAAAATTCTGTTTTTCATAATGGTTTTACCCTTGATACCATATAATAATATAAAGGCGGGAAAAAACGCCGTATATATACCAATATTAATTCTGCTCCGCCCACTAATATTTCTTTTCGCTCTTTTTGCAATTTGCTGCAAATTTTGCGTGCAGTCCATTCCGCACTTTTCCCTTTGTCCAGTCCTTCATCCATCTGTCCGTGTGGTTTTCCGGTTTTATTCAACGCATTTACCGAAACATTGGTTTTGATTCGTCCCGGTATAATTACCGAAACGCGAATGTTATTTTTCGCATTTTCAGCCCGCAGACTTTCGAAAAATCCGTGCAGAGCATGTTTTGCTGCCGAATAGGCCGAACGATAAGGAAAACCAAATTTTCCTACGATGCTGGATGTACCTGCAATTTGTCCGCCTCCGTTTTCAATCATCCATGGCAATATGGATTTGGTAAGTGCAACTGTTCCAAAAAAATTCACTTCAAAAATTTTC
>JAZBNQ010000510.1:0-2387 GCA_036350775.1 Mariniphaga sp. | reverse complement strand
CAACCCGATTTTTTATTTTTGCGGTTGAAGAAAAAAGGTACTTAAGATGAAACAATATTTGAACCTGCTGGAAACTATACTGGAAAAAGGCGTTGAAAAGAAAGACCGCACAGGAACCGGAACAATCAGCGTTTTCGGGCACCAGATGCGTTTTGATTTGGGTGAAGGGTTTCCAGTGGTGACCACCAAAAAACTCCATTTGAAATCCATCATACACGAGTTGCTTTGGTTTCTGGCAGGCGATACTAACGTAAAATATTTGCAGGATAACGGCGTACGCATCTGGAACGAATGGGCCGACGAAAACGGCGAACTTGGTCACATTTACGGATATCAATGGCGCAGTTGGCCCGCACCCGATGGCAAGCACATCGACCAGATCAGCCGCGTGGTTGATTCCATAAAAAATAATCCCGATTCGCGACGACACATTGTAAGTGCCTGGAATGTGGGCGATTTGGACAAGATGAACCTGCCACCCTGCCATGTGCTGTTTCAGTTTTACGTAGCCGGTGGAAAACTTTCCTGCCAGTTGTACCAACGCAGTGCCGACGTTTTTCTGGGAGTGCCTTTTAACATTGCTTCGTATGCCTTGCTAACGCTGATGATGGCGCAGGTAAGCGGCCTCGAACCCGGCGATTTTGTGCATACTTTCGGCGACGTTCATATCTATTCCAATCACATTGAACAGGTGAAACTGCAACTCACGCGGGAACCTTTCCCGCTGCCAACCATGAAAATTAACCCGGAGGTAAAAAGTATTTTCGATTTTAAATTTGATGATTTTGAACTGGTGGGGTATCAGGCTCATCCGCACATTAAAGGGAAGGTAGCAGTTTAAATAAAGCACCAAAAAACAAATCACAAATGACAAATAAATTCCAATTTTGCAAAATTAAAATTCCAAATTACTTTGATGATTTTTTGATTATTAGAGAATTGATATTTGGATTTTATTTGAGTTTTGGATTTTGGTTATTGTAATTTCAAAACTATGATTCATAAAAACATTTCCATCATTGTGGCCATTGCCGAGAATTTCGCTATTGGCAGAAACAACGATTTGCTGTTTCATTTACCCAACGACCTGAAACGGTTTAAAGGAATTACTACCGGGCACAGCCTGATTATGGGCCGGAATACATTGCTTTCGCTGCCCAAATGGCCGTTGCCCAACCGCCGGCATATTGTAATTACCGACAAACCCGATGATAATTTTCCGGGATGCGAAGTGGTTTTTTCCATTGAGGAAGCTGTTGAAAAGGTGAAAGATGAACCTGAGGCTTTTGTAATTGGTGGCGGAATGGTTTACCGGCAGTTTTACCCGCTGGCCGAAAAACTTTACTTAACCCTGGTACACAAGCCATTTGAAGCCGATGTGTTTTTCCCGGAAATCGATTTTTCGGAATGGAGGGAAGTGGCACGTGAAGATTTTTATGATGAAAACAACGGATTCCAATATTCCTATTTAAATTTGGTAAGAAAAGAAAGCTGATGAATATTCTTTTTGTAATCGGGCTGCTGTTAATTATTGGCTATTCACTGGGGTTTTTAGCTGATAAAGCCGGATTGCCAAAAATCATCGGTTATATAGCCACAGGAATTCTGTTCAGCCCACATACTTTTCATTTTCTGGAACAAAGTGTGGTTGTTAAAACCGAGCCGTTAATTGATGTTAGCCTGGCATTTATCGCCTTTGAAGTGGGCGGATCTTTAAAATGGGAGAAGCTCAAAAATTATGGTTCAACCCTTGTCCGTATTCTTTTACTTGAAAGCCTTTTCCCCTTTGTGTTTGTGCTGGTAATTCTCGGTTCTGCCGGGTACATTTTTCCTGAACTGTTTTCAATGGAAAGCAAATGGATACTGGTTTTGGCGTTACTGATAGCACCGCTTGCCAGTCCTACTGATCCGTCGGCAACAATTGCTGTCATGCATCAATACAAATCAAGAGGAAAGGTTACCGATACCATTATGGGAGTTGCAGCACTCGACGACGCCATGGGTGTTTTTCTTTTCAGTATTTCGGTAACGGTTGCAGCAATAATTTCCGGAAACAATGCCAGCTTAGGCGATTCTATTTTTCATGCGTTGTATAAAATAGTTGGCGCAATTGGTACAGGAGCCGCATTGGGTTGGCTCATGGGGGTTATTTCGAAGTTTTTAAGTATAAAAAATGAAGGGCAATGGATTGTTATTTTGTTGGCCTTCATAATTCTGACTTTTGGTGTTTCGAATTTTTTGCAGTTGGATGAATTACTTTCAGCCATGGCGATGGGTGCTTTTATTGCTAATTTTAACAAACAGAATAGGCTTCTTTTTAAAATCATTGAACGGTACACAGAAGATCTTATTTTCCTGTTTTTCTTTATTTTATCCGGACTTCACCT
>JAZBNQ010000509.1:0-5304 GCA_036350775.1 Mariniphaga sp. | reverse complement strand
GACGAAAACTGGAACATGCGCATGACAGGCGAAGTGAGTGAAATTGCCGGCGGAGTTTTAAGTCGCGAACTGGTTGCTGAATTGAACTGATTCAGTGGTTTTATTAATTCTCCACTAAATATTCCATTCATTATTTAGAATTAATCCAAAAAGTCGAACCTGAAATAGTACATTTGTGTTGTATGTTAACAATTTAAAAAGTTATGGCAGAGAAATATATCCCGTTTTCAAAAGAAGAAGCAGAAAAAATTAGTAAAAAATATTCAACCCCTTTTCATATTTATGATGAAAAAGCCATTCGCGAAAATGCCCGCAGGTGGAATAAAGCTTTCGATTGGAACGACGGATTTAAGGAATACTTTGCCATAAAGGCCGCTCCAAATCCTTATCTGATGAAGATTTTGAAGGAAGAGGGTTTTGGCATAGACTGCAGTTCGGAAGCGGAGTTGGAGCTGGCTAAAAGGGTTGGAATGAGCGGGGAAGAAATCATTCTCACTTCCAATGATACACCGGCATCAGAGTTTCGTGCCGCAAAAGAGCTGGGTGCCATTATCAACCTCGATGATATTTCACACATCGAATACCTGGAGAAAAATGTGGGCCTGCCCGAAACCATCTGCATGCGTTACAACCCGGGCGATTTGAAGCAGGGTAACCTGATTATCGGCCATCCCGAAGATGCGAAGTACGGTTTTACACACGATCAGGTAATTGAGGGCTACCGGATTTTGAAAAGTAAAGGGGTGAAACAATTTGGCGTGCACACTATGGTTGCGTCCAATGAACTGGACCCCGATTATTTTATTGAAACAGCAGAATTGCTTTTTAACCTTATTGTTGAGGTGCATCAAAAAGCCGGGGTGAAAATCAGTTTTGCCAACTTGGGTGGAGGAATTGGCATTCCCTATAAACCTGGTGAAAAAGCGGTGGATTTGGAATATGTAAGCGCCGGAATTAAAAAACTATACGAAGAAAAAATTGCAGGAAATGGTCTGGCTCCTCTGAGAATCTTTTTCGAGTCGGGCAGGGCTATTACGGGTCCTTACGGATATTTAGTTTCCAGGGTGCTTCACATGAAAAATACTTACAAACAGTTTGCCGGCCTCGATGCCAGCATGGTGAATCTGATGCGTCCCGGAATGTACGGCGCCTACCACCACATTACTGTTTTGGGAAAAGAAAATGAGCCGCATAACCAAAAGTACGATGTAACCGGTTCTTTATGTGAAAACAACGACAAGTTTGCCATCGACCGCATGTTGCCCGAAATTGCACCCGGGGACATTGTGGTGATTCACGATGCAGGCGCCCACGGGCACGCCATGGGATTCAACTACAATGGAAAACTAAAATCGGCCGAACTATTGTTGCGCGAAAATGGAGAAGTGGTGCAAATCCGTCGCCCCGAAACCGTAGAGGATTATTTTGCCACCCTCGATTTTAGTGGATTGAAGGATTTTGATGTGTGAGCGCAAAAGAAATTATATATTTAAGGCCGGGCGTTTTACCCGGCCTTTTTTGTAATTTCGAAACATGAAACGACCATGAATAAAAAAGATTTAAAATGAAGTATAATTATGATTTTCATGAGAGTTCCATCGAATACCTTCAGAAATTAACAATTGTAATGAGATGAAAATTGGGTTCGATGCAAAACGGGCATTCCTTAACTCCTCCGGGCTGGGAAATTACAGCCGGAACACGCTGAATGCGATATACCGGTTTTTCCCGGATAACGAATATATTTTGTTCACACCGGAAGTAAAGGACAGGCTTTTCAGTAATTACAAACAGTTTAAAGTAGTTTCGCCGCAAAACCGGATTGCCAAAAAAATGAAATCGCTCTGGCGAAGTTTGTTTTTGGTTCCCCATTTAAAACGGCACGGCGTTGAGCTGTTCCACGGGCTGAGCAACGAACTGCCCAAAGGGATTCATAAAAGCGAAATTCCTTCAGTGGTTACCATCCACGATCTGATTTTTATGCGTTATCCCGAATTTTACAAACCCATTGACCGGAAAATCTATTTTAAAAAGGTAAAATATGCCTGCCATTCGGCTGATAAAATTATTGCTATCAGCCGGCAAACCAAACATGATATTGAAACATTTTTTCATGTTCCGCCTGAAAAAGTGGAACTAATTTACCAACCAGTCTCCCCGGTATTCTATGAGAAACAGAATGTTACTGAACTTCTTGAAAAATACCATCTTCCCGAAAAATTCATCCTGTCAGTGGGCACACTCGAACCCCGCAAAAACCAGTTGGCGCTGCTTCAGGCGCTTCAATCCAAAGAAATTCAGATCCGGGTTGTTTTTGTGGGAAAACAAACCAGTTCCTACATGACTGAAATAAAACGGTTTTTAGAGGAAAACGAAATGGAAAGCCAGGTACAGTTTTTAAGCAACATTCCGGAATCAGATCTGGCTGCACTTTACCAAACTGCCGTTCTTTCGGTTTATATTTCAGTTTTTGAAGGTTTTGGTCTGCCGGTTATCGAATCCATGGCCTGCGGTTGCCCGGTAGTTACTTCATCGGTTTCTGTTTTGCCCGAAACTGCTGGCGATGCTGCCGTTTTGTGCAATCCCGCAAAAGTTGAAGAGATTGCACAGAAAGTATTGTTGCTTCTCGAAAATGATGATTTCAGAAATGAAATGATTAAAAAAGGCAAACAACGCGCTAACCTGTTTCACCCGGAAAATTATGCGCAAAAATTAATTTCTTTGTACACCGAAATTTTGAAAAGGAAACATGCATAACGATATTAAAAATGCGGTTGAAGTTCTGAAAAACGGTGGTGTAATTTTATACCCTACCGACACGATATGGGGCCTTGGCTGCGACGCTACCAACCCGGAAGCTGTTGGACGAATTTATCAGATTAAACAACGTGAAGACTTCAAAAGTATGCTGATTTTAATGGAAAATCCGGCATTGCTCGAGCGCTATGTGGATGACGTGCCTGATGTGGCCTGGGATTTGGTGGAAATAAGCACAAAGCCGTTGACGGTAATTTTTCCCGGCGCCAAAAACCTGGCAACCAACCTTATTGCAAATGACGGAAGCATCGGAATCAGGTTCACCAAAGAAGAATTTACCACAAAACTATTGCAGCGTTTTCGCAGGCCCATTGTTTCTACTTCGGCCAATATCAGCGGACAAAAATCGCCAGCTTTTTTCGATGAAATTTCAGAAGAAATTAAAAGCCAGGTGGAGTACATTGTGGAGTACAGGCAAAACGATGTCACCCCGGCTCAACCGTCCAGCGTAGTAAAACTCTGGCCCGGCGGCCGGATTGACATCATCCGCAAATAATAAATCAGCTTATTTTTTTTCTTTCAGAATATCCCTTATTTCAGCAAGTAATACTTCTTCTTTGGTCGGAGCAGGTGGTGCGGTGGGTTTGGCCTCTTCCTTCTTTTTTAACCGGTTGTATGCCTTAATTACCATAAATATAGCAAAGGCTACAATAATAAAATCAAGTACAGTATTCACAAACGCACCATATTTGACTGATACTTCTGCAATGGCAGGGGTAACAATCTGGTCGCCTTCCATTACTGCATCCTTTGCTTGTTTAAGAATAATCCGCATGTTTCCGAAATCGCGGTTACCCAAAAGCAACCCAATGGGTGGCATAAGTACATCGTTTACAAACGAGGTGATAATTTTACCGAAGGCGCTGCCAATAATTACGGCAACAGCCAAATCGAGCACATTGCCCTTCATGGCAAAGCTCTTAAATTCCTTTAACATTCCCATAATAAATGAATTAAGTTAGAAATAATTTTAGTTTCCATCTGGTCAGCAAGATGCTAATTCTGGCTGGATCAGAAAACCATGGGAAATTTAAAGAATTTAATTTATATAAAGCAGAAATCGTATCAGAGATTTTTTATTTTACCCGAGCCTGCAACCGAAGAGTCAATTTGTGGATTTCCATTATACAAAACACTCCCGGAACCGGCTACCCTTGCTGCAAGGTTTTCTGTTGCATGTACTCTGCAGTTTCCAGAACCAGAGATTTTTGCACTAACTTTTTTGGCCTCAAAGTTTTCTGCCCTTACATTGCCCGAACCCGAAATTGCAATTTCAAAATCATCAGCAATTCCTCCGTTGTCAATTTGAATGTCGCCCGAACCGGAAACTGCAGCTTTTACCTGTTCGGCATCCAGATTTGGTAGCGAAATGTCACCGCTGCCACTTACGGCTAAATCCAGAATGCGTGATTTAATTTTACTGTCGGCCACAATATCTCCTGAACCGGAAACTGACAAGGCATTGATTTCCGGAACCGTGATGTAAATATCCACCCGGCCGGGATTAAACGATCGCCAGAATAAATTACTATTTTTAAATCTGATAATCAGAGTGCGGCCTTTTACTTCGGTAATGATTTCTTCAAGTGTTGAAGATTTTGCCTCAATTCTTACACTTTGCCGGTCTCCCTGTTCCAGGTGAACTTTGCCCGAAATACGCAACGATATTTCTGAAAAAGAAGGAACTTCCCGCTCATTCCTTTCAGCAAGTGCGTCATTCGAAAAAATAAATCCCAGGATAAAAAGCGAAAGAAACAATTGTTTTGTTTTCATGATTGTTTTTTTTAATCGATTTTAGTTTACATTGTAGTTAGGACGTATGGTTTGATTAAAAGTTGCACTATTCTTTAAAAATCTATTTTTGTAACAATTATTTCAGGAATGAAAAATTCTTATTGTTCAATCAATCCTTCCGGCAATTGTAGTTGAATAGTTTTTTGCTCCTTGCTCAGGTTAAGCAGAAAATCTTCGTTAAACGGAACCAGTATCTCACCTTTTTTTGTGTCAACTGTAAAAACTATGTTTCCGGAGTAATCGTCAACTGCCGAAATTTGGCCTAATTTTTTTCCGTTTTCATCCAGTAACTGAAAATGCAAAAATTGGGAAATTGTAGCTTCTTCGGGTTCATCAATAATTTCATAATTAAAAAGATAAACCGAACTTCCCACCAACCGGCGGGCATATTTTTCGGTTTCAACCCAGTCGAACGTAACCAGGGCTGTTTTTGCCGATCTGAAACGAAGCCCGTCTTCAGCAACAAAAAACGGCACCAACAGTCCGTCAATTTCTAAAAAGTAACGTTCAGCTTCAACAACCGATTCTTCAAACTCAGGTTCATATTCCAGCACCAGTTCACCATGCACTCCGTGAGTTTTGCGAATAAAGCCAATTTTTTGGCAATCCGATTTTGGTATTGTTTCCATTGTCTGCAAATATACGCAAATCAGGGTTCAGGGCATAAAAAAACCACCTGCCTAAAAAGCACGT
>JAZBNQ010000508.1:0-3547 GCA_036350775.1 Mariniphaga sp. | reverse complement strand
CCCGGCATATCGGAAACAAAATAGAGTACCGAACCATCGGCACTTAATGACGGGTGTGCAGCAATAAGGCTGTCGCCAACCACCTGCAGTTTTATGGGCTCCGACCACGAACCACGCGACTGTGAAGTGGAATAAAGTTCTGCGCCCAGCGACTGGGTTTTATCGTAGCGGGCGCGGGTAAAAATCATTTGCTCGCCGGTGGAAGAAAGCGTTGCTGCACCATCCTCATCTCCGGAATTAATAATCAGGTTTTCATCGAGTAACTGTGGTTGTTCCCACTTTTGACGTTGTACGCTAAACGTTGCCCGGAACAAATCGGTGTAATCCTGGCCCGTAATCATACTTTTCCGTTTGCCGGTTGCCGCCTGCCGCGAAGATGTGAAAATCACTTCGTTGTCACGTCCTCCCACAAAAACCGGTGAATAATCACTTTCCCGTGAATTTATTTCTTTTATTGGATTAATAATGTGCCGGGTTGGATTAGCGATCCATTCCTGGGTTTTTCGTATTGCTTCCAGCCCAGCCCTGGCTCGTTCATCGCCCGGTATGGAATCCAGAAAAATCCGGTAGGTTTCTATGGCTTCTTCATATTTTTGGGTGAACCGGAGCATTTCTGCCAGGTGAAAAATGGCTTCCGGATTTTCATATCCCCGCCGTAAAGCATTCTGATAATATAATGCGGCACGCTCGTAATCGCCAATGTAATGATAGCATTCGGCCATGGCATAGGCATATTCTCTTCGTTTTACCCGGTCTTTTTCTTTTCTGCTTGCCTTGCGGTATTTTTCAATGGCTTTGTAGTATTCTCCTATTTCATGTGAGATTAAAGCATCCCGGCCTAATCTGCCACTGCCACACGAGACTAAAAAAACAGCTATTATCAAAAAAGTGATTAACCTGACGTATTTATTCATTCCCATTTCAACTTTCGGAAAGTAAAAGTAAATTATTTTTTTTATTGGCTGTAAAAATAACGGCTTTATGGCATTTTAAGTATAGAATGAAAAAAAAGAGGCTCGTCGCAATTGCCGAGCCCCTTTATATTTGAGATTAAAACGTTGTTAATTATCTGACAAATAGTAATTCGCGATATTTGGGAAGTGGCCAAAGTTCATTGTCAACTATCAGCTCAAGCTTGTCAATATGGTAGCGGATATCTGAAAGATAGGGCCGAACCGTTTCATCGTAAGCTTTTGCTTTTTCAATAACTTCCTCAATCACATTTGCCCTTTTTCTGGCTTCAATCATCTCTTTTCTTTTAGCTTTGATGGCTGAAATATGCCCGCCAATTTCTCTGATGAGGTCTAAACGCGCACCGGCCAGTTTTTCAAACTCTTCGGCAGGAAATACTTCTTTAATGTTTTTAACATTTTTAAGAAGTGTAGTCTGGTATTCAACAGCCACCGGAACAATATGGTTGATGGCAAGGTCACCCAAAACGCGTGCTTCAATCTGGATTTTCATGATGAATTTTTCAAATTCTACTTCAACCCTTCCATGAAGTTCTGATTGGTTAAGTATTCCCATACTTTCAAACATTTCAATAACGTCAGGACGAGCATAAACTGAAAGAGCTTCGGGCACACTGTTTACGTTGGATAGTCCACGTTTTGCAGCTTCCTCAACCCACTCGGCACTGTATCCGTCGCCATTAAAACGGATTGGTTTTGAAGCAACAATCAGCTCCTTGAGCACCTGGAAGATGGCTTCATCTTTTTTGGTCCCTTTTTCAATTAATTCGTCAACTTCAGTTTTAAATTTTTTAAGTTGGTTTGCCACAACAGTATTCAAAGCAATTAGTGCAGAAGCACAGTTAGCCGATGAGCCAACGGCACGAAATTCGAACCGGTTTCCGGTAAATGCGAATGGTGAGGTACGGTTCCGGTCAGTATTATCCAAAATGATTTCAGGGATGCGGCCAATATTTAATTTGAGGGCAGTTTTTTCATCCGGGGTCATTTTGCGGTCAACCACCGATTCTTCCATCAAATCGAGCATTTTGGAAACTTCTGTGCCCAAAAATGCCGAAATAATTGATGGAGGAGCTTCGTTTGCGCCCAGCCTGTGCTGGTTTCCGGCATGGTAAATACTGGCGCGAAGTAAATCCTGGTTGTCGTAAACTGCTTTTAAAGTGTTAATTACAAAAGTTAAAAACAGCAGGTTCGATTTCGGGTTTTTCCCGGGTGAATAAAGGTTTACCCCGGTATTGGTTGACAGCGACCAGTTGTTGTGTTTTCCTGATCCGTTAATTCCGGCAAACGGTTTTTCGTGGTATAGAATGCGGAATTTATGCCTGCGGGCAATTTTCAGCATAATATCCATTATCAATTGGTTGTGGTCGTTGGCCAGGTTGGCTTCTTCATAAATGGGTGCAAGCTCAAACTGGTTTGGTGCAACCTCGTTATGGCGGGTTTTTACCGGAATACCCAATTTGTAAGCTTCGTTTTCCACATCCTGCATAAACCGGTTAACCCGGGTTGGTATGGAAGAAAAATAGTGGTCATCCAACTGCTGGTCTTTTGATGAGGCATGTCCCATTAAAGTTCTGCCGGTAAGCATTAGATCGGGTCTCGCCATAAACAAGGCTTCGTCAATCAAAAAATATTCCTGTTCCCAACCCAGGTTGGCTTTCACTGAACTTACATTTTTATCAAAATACTGACAAACAGCCGTTGCGGCTTTGTCAATGGAGTGCAATGCTCTTAAAAGGGGGGTTTTATAATCAAGTGCTTCTCCGGTGTACGAAATGAACACAGTAGGAATGGTTAAGGTAGTTTCGCTGATAAAAGCCGGCGAGGTGGGGTCCCAGGCTGTGTAGCCGCGGGCTTCAAAAGTTTGCCTTATACCTCCGCTTGGGAAAGAAGATGCATCGGGCTCCTGCTGTGCAAGCAATGTTCCTGAAAATCCTTCAATTACGCCACCTTTTTCGCTGTGGTCAATAAAAGCATCATGCTTTTCTGCTGTTGAGTCGGTAAGTGGCTGAAACCAGTGAGTGTAATGTGTTGCTCCATTTTCAAGTGCCCACGATTTCATTCCCTGGGCAATTTGATTGGCCATCTTTCTGTCAATGGTTGTTCCGTTATCAATGGCATCCATTACGGCAGCAAATGCCTCTTTTGAAAGGTATTTTTTCATTTTGGGCTGATCAAATACCAATTTCCCGTAATAATCGGATACCAGGTTATCCTCTCTTACAAAATCTTTGGGTTCGCGGTTGAGGACTTCTTCCAATGCTTTTAATCTGAATTGTGCCATAGCTAAAAAAATTTAAAATTATTTCTGAGCCAAAAATAGGTGTTTTTTATACTCACCCTATTAAAAAGTGAGGCAATTATTTAAAAAAAATGATATTTTTTTAACAATACTACTTAAAAAATGAGGTTTTTGTAAAAAATTTTGATTTTTATTGATTTGGGGGTTATAAAATGAGGGGTGTGTAATTTTCATTTTTCAAAACTGTTAACAGGCCAATTTTAAGGATTGAATGAGTTGGTAAAACAAAAAACCGGATTGGATTGTAATATTCACCTGAAAGTTCTGTCTTATT
>JAZBNQ010000507.1:0-2529 GCA_036350775.1 Mariniphaga sp. | reverse complement strand
CAAAAGGTTTCAATTTTTCCCTCACTGAGTTCTTTGGGATAAAACTTCTGAAAAGCATCCAGCAACTGCCCTTTTCCTCCGGCCCATTTTAAAAAGGGTTTGCCCGGAGATTCTTTCACACTATTTTTCAGGTTGGTTTTCTGAATGGTCATTTTAAAAATATTGAACGGTAAAAATACCAAAACAAAATTCAGTTTGAAAAACCATTTGAAATTTACTTTTCCATTACAATTTTTACCTACCTGATCCGACCTGTTGTAAAACATATTCGGCGCAAACGAAACCGCAAACGTTTGCGGTTTTTGGCATGTTAAAAAACGGTAAATATCCTTAACAAATTATATACATTCGCGTCGGATTTTTGCTTTGCTCAGTCAAAAACTGAAAGTAACATCTTGATTTATTGCCAATTTAAGAATTAACTACATGTTAATTAAACCGTGTAAGTATTATTAATTAATAACATTAAAAATGAGTATCATACGTAAAAACCTAAAGTTTTTTCTGTTTTTGGTTGCGCTGTTTACTGTTTTTTCAGTATCGGCTCAACAAAAAACTGTAACGGGTAATGTTACCGATTCGGAAAGCGGCGAATCATTGCCTGGTGTTACTATTGCCGTTATGGGAACTACCAGAGGAACGATTACGAATTTCGATGGACAATTTTCCATAGATGTTGAAGAAGGAGAAACACTCTTTTTCTCATTTGTAGGCTACATATCCCAGGAGATTGTTGTGGGCAGCTCCGATATAATTAATGTTCAACTTGCCCAATCAGTTATCGGGCTGGATGAAGTTGTAGTTATTGGTTACGGCCAGGTGAAAAAGGAAGATGCAACCGGTTCGGTTGAAGCAATTAGCACCGAAGATTTCAACCCGGGAGCCATTACTTCGCCACAGGAACTGGTAACCGGAAAAATTGCCGGGGTAAACATTACCTCTGGCGGTGGTTCGCCGGGCGAAGGTGCAACCATTCGCATTCGCGGAGGTTCATCACTTTCTGCAAGCAACGATCCACTTATTGTAATTGACGGAGTTCCGGTGGACAACGACGGAATTACCGGGATGAAAAACCCGCTGAGCACCATTCATCCAAGCGACATTGAAACGTTTACCGTTTTAAAAGATGCTTCGGCAACCGCCATTTATGGTTCGCGTGCATCAAACGGGGTAATTATTATTACCACCAAACGCGGAAGAAAAGGAATGCCTCTCGGGATTACATACAATCAATATTTTTCTTTAGGAACCCATGCAAACAAAATCTATCCGCTTTCTACCAGTGAATTCCGTTCATTGATTCAGGAACGTTATGCAAATAATCCCAATGCCACCAGGCTTTTGGGAAATGCCGATACCGACTGGCAAAGTAAAATCTATCGTCCGGCTTTCGGGCACGACCACAACCTGGGTATTACCGGAAACATTGGTGATATGCCATTCAGGGCATCAATTGGTTATTCCAACCAGGAAGGTATTCTGAAAACTGACGGATTAAACAGGTTAACAGGATCTTTAGGATTTAACCCATCATTTTTTGAAGATCATCTCCGCGTAAACCTTAACGTGAAAGGAATGATAATTAATAACCAGTTTGGTAACCGTGGAGCTATTGGTTCGGCCTTCAGTTTCGACCCCACCCAGCCGGTATATAACGGAAGTCCTTACGGTGGCTATTTCACATGGGTTCAACAAAACGGCGAACCGATAACTATTGCCAATATGAACCCGATTGCGCAGCTCCAAATGCGGGATGACCAATCCACCGTTCAAAGAAGTATTGGGAATGCCGAATTCGATTACCGGTTCCATTTCCTGCCCGATTTAAGGGCCAACCTGAATCTGGGGTATGATATTTCCACCAGCGAAGGCTCGGTGAATGTTCCTGAAAATGCTCCGTGGGCATTTAACAGTGCCAGAGGTGGAGGTGAAAAAACAAACTATTCTCAGGATAAAACGAACACACTGCTCGACTTTTACCTGAATTATGTGAAAACAATTGAAGCCATCGACAGCCGGATTGATGCCATGGCAGGGTATTCCTGGCAACATTTCTGGAGAGCCGGTGCATCAAAAACCACCAATGCAAGTGGAAGTTATACAGAATCAGACACCAATTATGAAACTGAAAATTACCTGGTTTCTTTCTTTGGAAGGTTAAATTACACGTTTAAAGAACGCTACCTGGCAACTTTTACTTTGCGAAACGACGGTTCTTCACGTTTCTCACCCGACACCCGCTGGGGCTTATTTCCATCGGCTGCGCTTGCCTGGCAAATTGCTGAAGAGTCGTTCCTTGCCGACTCGCGTACCATTTCCAACCTGAAACTGAGACTGGGTTACGGGATTACCGGTCAGCAAAATATAACAGACAATGACTACCCGTACATGCCGCGTTACACTTTTGGTGAGCCTACCGCAAGCTACCAGTTTGGGAATTCCTATGTTACCACCATCAGGCCCGAAGGGTACGATGCCAACATAAAATGGGAAGAAACCACCACGTACAACATCGGTTTGGATTATGGT
>JAZBNQ010000506.1:0-2646 GCA_036350775.1 Mariniphaga sp. | reverse complement strand
CTTTCGGGGGATTGGAGGGCCTTCTTTTTCTCATTGACTGCATAAAAAGCGTTGGTAAGTAAATTCAAAATTACCCTGCCCATTTCCTGGGGTACTACATTTATTTTTCCCAGTGATTCATCAAAGTCGGTTTTCAGGGTTGCATTAAACGATTTATCTTTTGCCCTTAAACCGTGGTAGGCCAACCGTAAATATTCATCGGCCAGCATATTAATATCGGTTGGTTCTTTAACTCCAGTGCTGCTGCGGCTGTGTTGCAACATAGCCTTAACAATACCATCGGCCCGTTTTCCGTGATGAATGATTTTTTCAAGATTTTGTTTGATATCGTTGGCGATTGCTGTGACCTCGCTGGTATTTTGTTTTTCCAGCTCCTCTTTCATTTCATCCAGCAATTCGCTGCTTACTTCAGAAAAATTATTTACGAAGTTCAGCGGATTTTGAATCTCGTGCGCAATGCCGGCAGTAAGCTCACCAAGCGATGCCATTTTTTCGGATTGAATTAACTGGCCCTGAGTGGCTTTCAACTCTTCAAGTGTTTTTTCCAGTTCCTCTTTTTGTTTGGTAATTTCAGCTGTCCGCTCGGCAACAAGGCCTTCCAGTTCAACCTTTCGTATGGCAATGGCCCTGTTAACTTCGTCTTCATGCTGCCTTTTTATACGTTCTTTTTCGGCTGCTTTGCTCTGTCTGTAATGGCTAAACAGAATGGCTGCGAGCCAGATAACCGAGAGCATTATTGCATTATCGAAATAATTTTCCCATCGGTTATAAAAATCGGTTATAATCACCAGTGTCAGATCCCTCAATATTGACACAACAACATAAGGTGCAAATGCCAGCAGAAACATCCGCAGCGTCCGCATTTCCTTCTGTTGAAACGTAAAAACAAGGAGCGAAACCAGAAAAATATGCCAAATCCACCGAATAGTGCCGGAGGCTGAAAGAAGAATTTCGGCTGCCAAAAGAAAAACAGTAAAATACCGGGCATAGCCAAACCATTTCTCCCACTTTTTGTAGTTGTTTATTTTTGAGAAACGAAATAAACGTTGTGACAGCAACAAACTCAGGATGAAAGGAATCAAAGAAAGTTTCATATTATTCTATTCAAGTTCATTCATTTTCAAGAGCTGCTTCCTGGGTTTCAAAAATTTTAAACAAATTAGAAAACCCTGATATTCTGAAAATTTCCTGTATGCCAGGTTGCATATTGCACAGTAAAAGCTTTCCTTTTAATGCCATGGCCTTTTTTTGTGCAACCAAGAATACCCTTAACCCTGAACTGCTGATGTAATTCATCCCCCCGCAGTTGAAAATCAGGTTTTTTTCTCCGTTCTCAAAAAGCTGGTTGACCTCATTTTCCAAAACCGTTGAGTGTATCGTATCAATTCTTCCCTTAATTTTCAGGACGGAAAAATCTTTGATTTTTTCTTTTTTAATATTCATTTTATATATTCTTTTTTAATGTCAATATGTTTTCATTTCCTTTTCTTTTGTATAG
Organism: Mariniphaga sp.; assembly: GCA_036350775.1. Lineage (GTDB taxonomy): Bacteria > Bacteroidota > Bacteroidia > Bacteroidales > Prolixibacteraceae > Mariniphaga. The sequence goes on along the minus strand of JAZBNQ010000506.1, from coordinate 1,148 downwards.
CATTTGATCCATAATCTGCGACATCAGAAAAATTCCGAGCCCGCCAACCGGCCTTTCCTCAGCAGGCAGAGTAATGTCGGGTTGCTTGTGTTTTAAAGGATTAAAAGGAATGCCGTCGTCTGTAATTTTTATCGTAAGAATGTTTTTATCAACCGAAACCGATATTTTTATTTCATGTTTGTTTTTATCAGTAAATGCATAGAAAATAATGTTGGAGAGCGCCTCTTCAATCACCAGATTCATATTCATGGCCAGCGCCGGAGATATCTCCCATTCTTTAGCAATTTTTTCAATTTTTTCAGCCAAAGAAGTGAGTTCTTCTATCTGGTTTTCAATAACAAATTGCTTATTTTTTAGATTTCCCATGAGCAAAGGAACTTTTAAAAAGTTTAAACTGACCTGAAATACCCAGCAATTTCCGCAACCAGTTGTAATAAAGGGCAATGTATAAAAAAGCAATCATTAACCATATTATTCCCAGGTTAAAAATAAAGGTGCTCACTGTAATACCAAACATATTTTTTTCGGAAGCCAGGAAATGCGCCCTTCCGTTGGAGAAATCAGGATCCTTGTAAATGGGAGCAACTTTTTGCATGTAACCGTAGGGTGTTTCGCGAAAAAACTGTTTTGTTTCAGAGTTGAGCACCAGCACTTCCAGCGATTTGTTGTGGTATTTCATTTTCTGGTTGTAGAGAAAATCTTTGCCGAGTTCTTTATTTAACCGGTCAATCAACCGGTCTTTTTCCGATTTTATTTTTTGATAACGGTTTTTGTGAAAATCTTTCAGTTGGTTCAGGTGTATTTTTGCAAGCTCAGCAATTTCGGAATTAAAAATTCCTGGCACCAGGCTTTCTGTAAACTGAAATTCAGGCAAAACCTTTTCCTCGTCAAGTTTTTCAATTTCATTTTTTATAATGACCAGTTTCCGTGCTATTTCATCTGAAGGTTTGTTAAGCCTCATCCAGCCATCCACGAGGTCAACCTGCCCAATCAATTCAGTTGTAAGAATATCGGAACGATAGCGGGCCTGCGCCATTTCTTTTTCCATGTCGAAAAAGCGGGCCATGTAATTGTTTTCCTTATACTGTTCCACGGCAAGTGCTTCAAAAGCCCAGCGCGAAGCCATTATTTCCCCGGCAAAAGGCACT
>JAZBNQ010000505.1:0-10944 GCA_036350775.1 Mariniphaga sp. | reverse complement strand
GTTGTCCTGCTAGGGCTCGAACCTAGACTCTTCTGATCCAGAATCAGACGTGTTGCCAATTACACCACAGGACAATTTTCAGGTGCAAAAATAATATAATTGTACTAAAAGGATATAACCTTTTTTAAAAACTTTCGGCCTGCGGCAGTTTTGAAAAGGGGATTAAATTTTTTTTCCGAAATCTGCTCCATACCCTTCTTTACGCATAAGGTCGTACAATTTATTGGCAAAAATAAAGTCATTGAGTTTTTCGTTTCCCGAATGCAGAATCTCTTTATTCGTTCCTTGCCAGCAAACTTTTCCTTTTGAAATGAAAAGTACTGATTCTCCAATTTCAATTACAGAATTCATATCGTGTGTGTTAATTACAGTGGTCATGTTAAATTCTTTGGTCAAACTTTGAATGAGTTTATCAATTATTGTAGCCGTTTCAGGATCGAGGCCCGAATTGGGCTCATCGCAAAACAGGTATTTTGGATTCAGGGATATGGCTCGTGCAATGGCTACTCTTTTTTGCATTCCACCGCTTATTTCACTTGGGAAAAGTTTAAATGCCGTAGTTTCAATATTTACATGTTCGAGACAAAATTCAACCCTTTTTTGTTTTTCTTTTGAAGATACGGACGTAAACATATCTAATGGAAATTTTACGTTTTCTGCTACTGAAAGGCTGTCGAAAAGAGCGCCTCCCTGAAAAACCATGCCAACCTCGCGCCGCATTATTTTTCGTTCTTTTTCCGGCATTTCAACCAAATTTCTGTCGTCGTACCATATTTCGCCCTTGTCAATTTCATATAGTCCTAAAATTGATTTCAGTAAAACCGTTTTACCTGAGCCGCTTCGACCAATTATAAGGTTCGTTTTCCCTGGTTCGAATTGAGTTGATACATCCTTTAAAACGGTGGTTTCATCAAACGATTTATATATATTTTTTATTTTTATCATGTCAGTAAAAGTCGGGTTAAAATTAAATCGAACAACAAAATGAGAATGTTGGTATTAACCACTGCTTTAGTACTGGCAGAACCCACTTCAAGTGCGCCTCCCTGAACGTAATATCCGTAATAGGCCGGCACAGAGGCTACAATAAAACCGAATACAACCGATTTTATTAACGAAAAAGTTACATAGTAGGGGTAAAAAAGCCATTGAATGCCATCGATATAATGTGGAATGGTTATAACACCCGCAATGGGGCCAGTAATCAAGCCACCCAACAGTCCAAAAAATACACTTATAATGAATAAAAACGGGAATATAAAAACAACCGCCACAATTTTGGGAAGAATTAGGTAACTGGCTGAATTTACTCCCATAATTTCCAATGAATCAATTTGTTCGGTTACGCGCATGGTCCCGATTTCGGAAGTTATGTTGGAACCAATTTTTCCTGCCATAATAAGGGCCAGCATGGTTGATGAAAATTCAAGAATTAGTGTGTCACGGGTTCCCAACCCGACAAGGGTATGTGGATAAATGGGATTTGACATGCTGTAGGCAAACTGAATGGTCATAATTCCACCAATAAAAACAGAAATGATTATGACAATCCAAACGGAATTCACCCCTAAACTATCAATTTCGTGAAACAGTTGCCTGAAATACATTTTATGTTTTTCGGGTCGTCCAAATACCCTGGCCAGCAACTTAAAGTAATTTCCTACATGAAAAAAGAATTTCATTTTAATTAATTTTTTTGATTCTCTTTTGGATTTTAATCCGTAAAAAGAATTGGCATAAATTTACAACATTAATAAATGAAACAAAACTTAATTCTTTTATTGGATGCTTTAAAATGTATTAATAACTTGTATTTTATTCTGATTCAGGTTAAAATTTTAAATTTGTCTGTAATTGAAAATTGATTATAATGGAAAATAATTACTGTGTTATTATGGCCGGAGGTGTTGGAAGCCGTTTCTGGCCGTTAAGCCGCCAGGCAAAACCAAAACAATTTCTCGATATTCTTGGAACAGGCAGAACCCTTTTGCAACAAACATTTGACCGGTTTTCAACATTTGTGCCGGTTGAAAATATTCTTGTTGTTACCAGTGTTCGTTACAATGAGCTGGTGAAGGAACAATTGCCTGAATTAAAAAAAGACCAAATACTGCTTGAACCATTACGTCGTAATACTGCACCATGCGTTGCCTATGCTTCTTATAAAATTAAAACCAAAAATCCAAAAGCAAATATTATTGTAGCCCCGTCTGACCATCTGATTATTAAAGAAGAGGAATTTGTACGTCAGGTAAAACGTGGCTTGGAGTTCATAAAAACTCATGATGCTTTGCTTACTTTAGGGATAAAACCCAGCCGGCCCGAAACCGGTTATGGTTATATTCAGGTAAAAAATAAAGTTGATTTTAACCACCTCGACAATTTATACAAGGTGAAAACCTTTACAGAAAAACCAAACCACGAAATGGCTAAAATTTTTGTAGAGAGTGGAGAATTTTTCTGGAATTCTGGAATATTTTTATGGTCGTTGCCCTCCATCCTGTCTGCTTTTGATAAATACCTGAAAGATGTTTCGGCATTGTTTGCCAACGGGGTAAAACTTTACAATACTGATGATGAAGTGCACTTTATTAATAAAACCTATTCTGAATGCCAGGGTATTTCCATCGATTATGGTGTAATGGAAAAAGCAAAAAATGTTTATGTATTAACCGCCGATTTTGGCTGGAGTGATCTTGGAACCTGGGGTTCGCTTTACGAGAACAAACAAAAAGACGCAGACGGAAATGTTATTCAGGGCGAAAACGTTTTAACCTATGATACCCACAACTGTATTATAAACCTGAGCGATGAAAAAGCAGCTGTTTTACAGGGGCTTAACGGATATATCGTTGCTGAATCAAACGATACATTGATGATTTGTCGCAAAGAGGACGAACAGCAGATTAAGCAATTTGTTACCGATGTTAGAATTCAAAAAGGAGAATCGCTGGTATAAACCCGGGAAACAAAAAGGGCTGAATTTTTTCAGCCCTTTTTGTTTTACTGTTTTATACTTTCCTGTTTTGTTTCCGGCAGGTTTCCTGTCCATTTTTTTATTTGGTAATTTATTCTAACGGTAAGAATATACATTACCGGTGATAGCAATAAAGTAAGGAATGTAGCAAATGTTAATCCAAAAATTACTGTCCACGACATTGGCCCCCAAAATGCAACACTTTCGCCGCCAATAGTAATCTGTGGATCGAAATTCGTAAAAAGGGTAAAAAAGTTAAAATTTAGTCCAACCGCTAACGGCACAAGGCCAAGAACGGTTGTAATGGCTGTAAGCAGTACCGGACGAAGTCGGGTTTTGCCTGCTTCAACCAGTGCTTCCCTTTCTAAATCGCGCGGGAGGAAGGCATTATCGGGCAAGCCAAGTTCTTCGCGTTTACGCTGGCGCACAAGGTCAATGTAATCGATAAGCACAATGCCGTTATTTACCACTATTCCAGCCAGTGAGATAATACCGATTCCGGTCATGATGATTACAAACTCCATTTTAAATATACCCAAACCAAGGAAAACCCCAATGGTGCTGAAAAGAACAGTTGCCACAATAATAAGCGGCCTGATAAGCGAGTTGAACTGTGTTACCAGAATAATTAAAATTAAGGCCACCGAAACCAGGAGTGCAAACAACAGAAAATCACTGCTTTCATCCTGCTCTTGTTGCTCTCCTGTAAATGCATAGTTATATCCGTCGGGCATTTCGTAGTTGCTCAGCACCTGACGAATCCGTTGGTTAATCTCATTAGCATTGTATCCTTCCACTACATTGGATGAAATAGTAATGGTTCGTTTGTTGTCAATCCGGCTTATTTTATCGTAGGTAGTTGAATACTCAAAATCAGCTACTGCAGAAATGGGTATTTCGTTTCCTTCAATTTTTACTTTCTGGTTCATTAAGGTAGAAACATCGTTCCGGTATTTTTCAGCAAGCCGTATAAATATTTCGTATTCATCTTCACCGTCTTTAAAATCGCCGGCATCATAACCATATAGCGCATAACGGAAAGCCAGGGCTATATCCTGGGAAGAAAGCTCGTAGAGGCGTGCTTTTTCCCGGTCAACATGCACCAGCATTTCGGGTTGGTTAATATCAATGTTCAACCTTAATTCATCAATTCCTGGGATGTTGTCTTCTTCGATCATACGAACAAAATCATCAGAGATTTGCACCAGCTGATCAAATTCATCTCCCGAAATGTCTATGTTAATGGGTGCTCCGGTTGGTGGACCCTGTTCGTCTTTTTCAACATAAATTTTTGCGCCTACAAATCCGTCTAAATTCTGCGTTATTTCCTGCATAATTTTAGCCGTGCTAATTCCTTCTCGAAACTTATATTCATAAAAGGAGATGGAAGTGAGCGACTTATTCGGACTTGTTTCATTTTCGAATGCACCACCTTTTCCAACGCCAACATTTGTGGTAACCGATTTGACAATATGATTAACAGGACGAAGTGTTTCTTTAATAATCCTTCCCACTTCTATCGAAACCTTGTCGGTTTTTTCAAGTGATGTTCCAAGCGGGAGCTCCATGGTTACGTAAATGGTTTGTGGATCAGTGTCGGGGAAAAAAACTACCCGGGGTGTTCTTGAAAAATAGAAGACCATGGAAAAGACCAAAAGTATAATTGTTCCCGTAAAATAAACTGCCGGCCAATATCCGGTTAGGGCATGGCGTAACTGGCGGGTATAAAAATTTTCGAGCCACACCAGGAATTTTGTCTGAAACCAGCGGGCAAGCGGGCGTAAAACAACAAGGTTGAGCAAAATAAAAGCAGCAATAGTTATCAGAATATTTCCCAGCAACCATATTTGTGCTACGTAAAAAAGCGCGGCAACCAGTGCAAATATTCCGGCATTTTTTAAAGATTTTTTCCAGTTGAGGCGTTTGTTGATGTCATCAATTTTCATGAATGAAGAAACAAAAGCCGGGTTCAGAATAAGAGCTACAAATAACGATGAGGCAAGCACAACAATAAGTGTTTTGGGCAATACGCTCATAAATTGACCAACTATGCCGTCCCATAGCAGCAACGGGAAAAATGCAGCAAGAGTGGTTAGTGTGGATGTGATGATGGGATAGGCAATTTCACTTACTCCCTTTTTTGTAGCGGAAAGGAGGGAATATCCCGCGGTATAAAGCCGGTACACGTTTTCCACCACAACAATGGCATTGTCAACCAGCATACCCAGCGCCAGGATGAGTGAGTAGAGTACCATGTTGTTAAGTGTTACCCCCGATTGCGCCAGAATGATAAACGACAGGAACATGGATATGGGAATAGCGAGCCCCGAAAACAAGGCATTCCGGAAACCCATAAACATAAAAAGCACAAAAATAACCAGTATCATTCCCAGGATAATACTGTTTTCGAGGTTTTGAATTTCATCACGAATATAAAACGATAAATCATCGGTGGTTATTACCTCCAGGTTTGCAGGCAGGTAACGTTTATCTTTAAGATTCTGAATACTTTGTTTTATTTTTTCAGAAGCTTCCAAAATATTTTCTCCTGCCTTTTTAGTTACAGATAAAGTTACCACAGGCTGGTCGTTCAAACGTGCAATTGTTGTCTGTTCTTTGTACCCATCGTTTACCGTTGCCACATCTCTGATGTACACCGGTTTTCCCATGTTTACTTTAATAATGGTGTTGGCAATCTGTTTAATATTTTGATAATCAGCAACAGTGCGGATAATCCTCCGGGTTTCATCAGCTGTAAATTCTCCTGCTCCAATTGTAATGTTTTCGAATTGAATGGCCAGGGCAATATCGTCAAATGTTAGTCCCACCGCATCAAGTTTGTAAGGATCTACGTTTATCTGTATTTCCCGCTCTTCCACACCCCTGATGCTCACTTCTGAAATTTCGCGCAGGCCTTCAAATTCATCCTGCATTATTTCGGCATATTTTTTCAGATCGCGCATATTAAAATTTCCCGAGATGTTTACATTCATAATGGGAAACTCTGAAAAGTTAATATCCATAACCATTGGATCCGATTCCAGGTTGTCGGGCAATTCCGATTTTGATTTATCCACACGATCCCTTGTATCTTGCAGTGCCTGGTTTATTGGAATGTCGGTGTTGAACTCCACCGTAATAATACTGATATCCTGGTAGGATGCCGATGTTACTTTTTTTATGCCCTGCAAACCCTTCAGTTCTTTTTCAATGGGCCGGGTAATCAGGTTTTCAATTTCTACAGGCGAATTGCCCGGATGAACGGTTTGTACTAAAATATATGGAATAACAACCTCGGGCATAAGCTCGCGTGGCATCTGGTTGTAAGAAAAAATTCCAAAAAACACCAGCATCCCGGTTATGATAAAAACGGTGGTTTTATTTTTCAGCGACAGGTAGGTTGGTTGAAATTTCCGGTGTATATGTTGCTGATTAGATTCTTTATGTTTTGCCATTTGTAATCGGTTTTATATTAAATAACAGGGATTAATATTGAATTGGAGTCCCATCGGAAATCTGGCTGTAACCTTCCGAAATAATTTTCATTCCGGTTTCCAAACCTCCTGTTATTTCGGTACGGTTGTTATTTGTCATTCCCGGCTCCACATATACTTTTGCAGCGCGTTGTGATCCCGACGAATTTTCAGCAACAAAAATATAACTCCCGTTAAAATCTTGTTTTATAAAAAGGGAGGGAATTACCAATGCATTTTCCGAAACATAATCACGGATTTGAATGACAGAAACCAGGTTGGGTTTAATCATGCCGTCCGGATTTCTCAGGTCAATACGAATTCTGAAAGTCCGGTTGTTGGGGTCAATGGTATTTCCTATCTGGCTAATAGGTGCCTCTAATTCCCTGTTTAATGCAGGAAAATAAATATTCACCTTTTCACCCTTTTTTACCTTTGTGAGGTAGGATTCAGACACATCCGCATAAATTTTAATGTTTGAAATATTAAGCACTTTGGCAAAAGGTATTTGCGGCCCGCCAATTTCCCCTTCTTTTTGGTGAACAATATCAACTACTCCGTCAACCGGCGATGTAATTTGAGCCATTTTAATCTGGGCTTTTATTCCGTCAATTCTCTTCTCAAGGCTCTCCATATTGGTTCTGGCTTCAAGAAACTGCATTTCCGAACCGATATTTTGGTCCCACAGGTTTTTCTGGCGTTGAAAATTGGTTTCTGCCAGGGAAAGTTGGATTTTTAATTCTTCCAGATTACGTTCAAGTGCATCGGTATTTAATTTTCCCAAAGGCTGGTTTTTCGAAACCCTTTGTCCCTCAACCACTAAAATAGAGTCGATTACACCCACTGATTCAGGGCTCACATTTACATCAAGGTCGGCTTCCACCTTTCCTGTAACTTCAATAAAATGTTCAAAAAGTTGCGTGCCAAGTTCAGTTACCGACACTTTCACCGCTTGTTCTTCATCGTTTGTACTTTCCAGTTCACCTTCAAGTGCCCTTATTTTTGCCTCCAGTTCGCTTAACTGAATTTTATATTCCTTAAGTTCTTTTCGTTTCGATTCCTCGTCGCTAATATTGGTGCTGCTGCATGCTGCCAAAAATAGGGCTGCTGTAATAATTGTTACTATTCGTTTCATTTTTTTGTTTTTCTGAGTTGTTTATAATTTTCCCATTGCTTTTTTCAATTTTAAGTCGGCCTGCAAAAGTTGCATAACCGAAGCCACGTATGAGCCATATGCTTGCAGATACTGGTTTTCCAGTTGCGAAAGTTCTGTGCTGCTGGTTAATCCGTTTTTAAATTTTATTTTCGATTTTTCCAGAATTTTTTCAGACAACTGTCTGTTTTCCAAATCATTTTCGTACTTTTCAGTGGCTGTTTTCATTTCGGCAACAGCTGTAAGGTAGTCTTTCTGCAGGGTGGTTTCAGCAAGCATTCTGTCGTTAGTCGCTTTTTCCAGTTCAATTTTTGCCTGCTGAACTTTAAAAACTTTTTGGCCCGAGTTAAAAACCGGAATGGAAAGTTGAAGCCCAATCAGAGAAGACGGAAACCACGAAACACCGGATTTGAACAGGTTCGCATTGTTGCCGTAAGCCGTTTTTGAGTAGCTGTAAAACCCACTTAAGTTTGGGAGAAATGTCATTTTCTCCAATTTTACCAGTTTTTCAGAAACCTGAAAATTGGTGTTAGCCAGCCTGTAGTCGATGTGGTTTGAAATGTCAAATGCACTTTTAGTGGATGAAGCGGTAAGTGGCTGAATAAATTTATCCAGATTGTCGCTCAGTTCAATTTCATCGTCCATTTTATATCCCATGGCATACTTTAAAACCACTTTGGCAATTGCAATTTCCCGTTCTGCTTTCAAAATTTCATTTTCAGCATTTTTTACCAGCATACGCATCTGGTCAACATCCATTTCTTCGCGAAAACCGTTTTCGTAATAAGCCCTGGTTTCAGAATAAAGGGTTTTTACATTTTCCAGGTTTTCCTTCATAACTTCCAGGTTTTCCTTGCCGACAAGAACCATGTAATATGCCTGATTTACAGCGTCACGAATCTCAATTTCAGTTTTTTCGTGAGCATGTTTGGCCAGGTTCAGGTAAATTTTAGATGAACCTACACCAACAATGTATGATCCGTCGAAGATGAGTTGGTTAACAGTAATTCCAAAATCGGAACTGTAATCCTGTCCAAATTTTACCGGTATGTAGGTTCCGGGTTCCTCTCCGAAAAATTCACCAGGAATTAAAGAAACCGGTAAATCAAGAAATTTATTATAATTGGCTGTTCCCGAAATCTGTGGCAATCCGATGGTAATGGTTTTCCACACTTCTTTTTGCGCAAGGGTAATATCATTCTGCGAATTTTTCAATGCGTATGAATTTTCCATGGCAAATTGCAGTGCTTCCTCCAGCGAAAACTGCTTGTTTTGTGCAGTTGTTGTGTTTATTGTGAGCAATAAAACTAACAGATATAATTGCAAAAAAGTGCTTTTATTCATGCTTTAAATTGTTTAATTGTTTTCTTTAAATATTCTGTGCTCCGGTAACTTGTAATAAAAAGTTGGCAAGAATCTTCTTTTATTACAAAATGACGGTGCATTTTGTTTTATTTAATGTGCACAAAAATATAATTCAATAATTTTTTATTTGAGTGGGAATCGGTAAACAGCGATTTGAACTTAATAAAAGTTAATTTTTAAGCGGCAAAGCCGGATATTACCTGATTATAAAGCAGTACTTTTATCGGTAAACAACACGATTTATTTTTTTTAGTGATTCTTCCGAAGCAGTATCCGGGCTATTTCCAAATCTTCAGGATAAGTAATTTTTATATTATGGCGGTTGCCCTGAACGAGGTGAATCTTCTCTCCGGAATTTTCAAGGACAGATGCATCATCTGTAAATTTTTCGGTAAATTCCTGTTCGTAGGCTTTTTGTATTAACGATGTTCGAAAAGTTTGAGGCGTTTGTACCAGAAAATAACGGCTCCGGTCAACAGCCCGGTTTTGCTCATTTACAACTTCCCTCACTGATTCTGAGGGAGCAATAACAGGTAGTGCATTTCCTTTTTCAACAGCCTTTTGGTAACAGTTTTCAAGTGTTTGCAATGAAACCAGGGGACGAACCCCGTCGTGAATGAAAACAATTCCTTCTTCGTTAATTAACTTTAGTCCGTTTTTAACCGAATGAAACCTTGTTTTCCCTCCCGGGGCAATGGAGTGTGGAATTTCAAAGGAATGTTTTTGACAAAGTTTTTCCCAGGTCTGAATTTCAGCTTCGGGTAAAACCAGAATAAAATTAAATGCAGTATCGTATTTAAAAAATGCATTGAAGGTGTGCATTAGCAAAGGGATGCCGTTTAGCGGAATAAACTGTTTCGGAACATCCGAATTCATCCGGCTTCCTGAACCTCCTGCCACAATAAGTGCAAACTTTTTCATAATTTTGAATCGAATGATCAAATGTAACGCAATTTAAAAAACAATGAAAAAAGTATTACAATTTCTTCGGGAGCTTTCAAAAAACAACACACGCGAATGGTTCGATGCCAACCGGGACAGGTACCAGGAAAGCCGCGAAAAGGTTTTGTTTGTCACTGATGTTTTGGTAAACGAAATCAGAAAGTTTGATCCGGAAGTACCTGTTTTAGATGCAAAAGACTGCATGTTCCGGATTTTTCGCGATGTGCGGTTTTCAAATGATAAACGCCCGTATAAAACCAACTTTGGCAGTTTTATTTCAAAAGAAGGCAGGAAAAGTCAGTATCCGGGGTATTATTTTCATATTGAACCCGGTGAAAGCTTTGTGGGCGGCGGAGTTTATATGCCGGCAGCCGAACCGCTGAAAGCAATCAGGCAATATATTTCCCGTTACCCTGAAGAATTTACAGAAATAATTACCCAGCCTGAATTTAAATCGGTATTTCCGGAAATGTACGATCACCAATTGAAAACTGCTCCAAAGGGTTTTCCCAAGGATCATGAATTTATTCACCTGCTGCGTTACAAATCCTATGTTTTTTCTGCACCAGTTTCAGACCATAAAATAACGGATGGAGATTTTATTGAAATTGCCGTTGAAGCCTTTAAACAACTGCATAAATTTAATGCTTATTTATACGATGCTTTAAGGGAATTTTAGTAAGAAATTAATTTGGAAATTGAGGCCAACTTTTCTAACTTTACAACATCTTAATAGATGACCCATATTTTTTTATCTTCCCGATGAAAAAATAGCCCCGGTAAAATTTTTTGCCGGGGTTTATTTTTAAATAAGTTTTCTATTTTTGCCGCCATTAAAAATTTAAATCCAAAAATATGAAACGAGTTCTACTGTCCTTAGTTTTTGCTACAGCTCTTTTTACCGCCAAATCACAAAATGTTCAGCTCCATTACGACCTGGGTGAAGGAAGGAACTTTTTTACTACTACTGTTGAAATGTTCCGGCCCGACAGTTGGGGAAGTACATTCTTCTTTATCGATATGGATTACAGTTC
>JAZBNQ010000504.1:0-5241 GCA_036350775.1 Mariniphaga sp. | reverse complement strand
TTTACAAAACTAAAAATGGCAAGGTCTATTATTTCTGCTACGACCAGGGTTTTTTGTCACTGGAAAACAATAAGTTTTTACTGGTAAAAAAAGAAGAATAAGGTTATTTTGGAGTAAAATTATTTACCGATATAAATGTATGTTATGAAAAAAATTATTTCAAACAGTATCTCCTATTTTTTACTTTCTCTCATGGTTCTGTTGAGTTTTGTTGCCAATGCACTGGAGAAACCGGTTGATTTGGTCTATCCGCATCTGGATGCAGCAAATTCCCGATGGTTCTATTTTTCATCGGCCTGCCGCCCGTTTGGCATGGTAAACCTGAGTCCTGACACCGAACTTGGCGGGGCATGGGGCAGCGGTTACCGATACGATACCCACGAAATTAAGGGATTCAGCCATGTACATGCCTGGCAACTATCGGCACTTTCAGTTATGCCGGTAAACGGAAAAACACAGGAACTGAAAAATGATTTTTATTCGGCATTCTCACACGAAAATGAAATCGTAGCCCCCGGATACCATAAGGTTGAACTTAAACGGTTTGATATTACCGCCGAATTAACTTCAACCACAAGGGTAGGTTTCCATAAATACACGTTCAAAAACAAAAACGACAAATCGGTTTTAATCCGACTGAGCGGACCCAATGGACCCTGCGAAATTACCGAAGGGAAAATAACAAAAATAAATTCCCGTGAATTTTCGGGATATGTAATGAATGCTGCAACACGCCGGAGACCAAAAGAAACACCGGTTTTCTTCTATATTATATTAAACCGGCCGGTGAAGGAACTGGCAACCTGGACAGGAGACAAAATAGTTGAAAACAGCGAAGGAGTTGAAGGCACTGACTCTGGCGCATTCCTGATTTTTAATTCTGAACCCAACGAACCGGTTTTAATGAAAGTGGGTATTGCCTATACCAACGAAGAACAGGCCAGAAAAAACATAGAGGCCGAATTAACCCACTGGGATTTTGAAAAAGTAGTTGCCGAGTCGAAAGAAGAATGGAACAACTGGTTGTCGAAAATCGAAGTGAAAGGAGGAACCCGGAATGATCGCGTTCGTTTTTATACCGACCTTTGGAAAGCTTTGCAAGGCAGGCGAATCATCAGCGATGCCGGCGGAACTTACTGCGATTTTACCGGCACTGATCGTTTAATTAAACAAATTCCTTTGAATGAGTCCGGGAAACCAAAATTCAATCACCACAATTCCGACTCATTTTGGGGCGCACAATGGACCATTGCCACCTTATGGCCGCTGGTATATCCAAAAGTAGCCTCCGACTTTTGCAACTCATTGCTTAATTATTATACTGACGGAGGACTTATCCCACGCGGCCCTTCAGGCGGAAATTACACTTATGTAATGACCGGGGCCTCATCAACGCCGTTTATTGTAAGTGCATGGATGAAGGGAATTCGCGATTTTGACATCAACCTGGCTTACAATGGAATGAAAAAAAATCACCTGCCTGGCGGACTCATGGCTAAAGCCGGTTACGAACACACTACTTCCGAAGCGGGCGGAATTGAACCTTACATAGAAAAAGGATATGTACCCCACCCCTACAAACCTCAAATACAGGCCTTTCATAAAGATGGCGCAGGCATGACCATGGAATATTCGTTTCAGGACTGGACACTGGCACAACTGGCCAAATTGTTGGGAAAAACAGATGACTACAGTTACTTTTTGCAAAGGTCGGATAACTGGAAAAATCTCTTCGACAAAAGTTATGGATTTATACGGCCAAAAGATGCGGATGGAAAATGGCGGACACCTTTCGACCCTTATGAATACGTAAATGATGGATTTGTTGAATCAAACGCGGCGCAAATGACCTGGTTTGTTCCGCACGATTATAATGGTTTGGCAGAATTAATGGGCGGAAATCAAGCACTGGCAAATAAACTAAACAACGAATTTACAAAAGCTCAAAAACAGGGTTTTACTTCGGGAAAAGCCCATGCTGATGAAACTTTGGAGCAAGCGCGCCGGATACCTGTAAATTACGGAAACCAGCCTTCCATGCAAACGGCTTTTATTTTTAATGCGGTTGGCGAACCATGGTTAACACAGAAATGGAGCCGCGCTGTTATCGATTCGGTTTACTCCGGTGTTTCACCTTATGTTGGTTTTAACGGCGACGAAGACCAGGGGCTGATGGGTTCACTTTCTGTTTTAATGAAAATCGGGCTTTTTCAGCTGGATGCCGGTGCGAAAGATAATCCTGCGTACCAGATAGGAAGTCCCATTTTTGATGAAATTACAATTACGCTCGATAACCGTTACTATACCGGAAAAACTTTTAAAATTATTACAAGCAATAACAGTAGAGAAAACATTTATATTCAGTCGGTAAAATTGAACGGCAAACTCCTGACCCGGATGTATTTGCTCCATAAAGAAATTGTTTCGGGTGGAGAGTTGGTGCTGGAAATGGGGCCAGCTCCAAATAAAAAACTGAAATAAATATTTAACCTGTTTATTTGGATATTAAAAAGAACAAAACCAAATTTGTTTCATCTTTAACTTTTAAAAATATAATAATGAAAAAAATGCTTGTTCTGGCTTTTTTAGCTGCAATGTTTACGGGAACTATTTACGCAATTCCAGTTAATAAAAACAGTGATGTTTTAGGCGAATGGAAATTTGAAAGTCCAAATGCACCTTATGGTTACAATAAAGGCTCCATTGTTATTTCGGAAAAAGAAGGTGCTTTAGCCGGCGAAATCAAATTTGCCGACGGAACAAAAGTAGAGATGAAAAACGTTAGTTATGAAGAAGGCGTTTTGAAATTCAACATCAGCGTAGAATACAATAATATTCCCATTAAGGCCACCTTTGAAGGCAAAAAAATGAAAGGAAGTGCCAACACTCCGGATGGAGATTTGCCTTTTGAAGCAACAAAAGTTGATGTAAAGTAATAATCAAAAAAGGCCGTTAAGATTTTACAGACTTAACGGCCTTTTCTTTACTACTACCCATTTATCTTTCCAGTTTAATCACTTCGCTGCCGGCAAGCAGATAAGCTCCGGTACCGTAAACCTCCCAGCTTTCAGATGAAAAATTCTTACGCGGGTCGGCGCCAATGGGTTGCACCCAGCCAACACGTCCATCAGGTTGAATCAATCCATTTAAGCCAATCCAGGCTTTTTCAACCACGGATAAATATTTTTCTTTATCAAGAATGCCATTATTAATTCCCCAGGCAAGCGCGTAGGTATAAAATCCTGATCCGCTGGCTTCACCACCCGGGTAAGAATTCGGATCGAGCAGACTGGCACGCCACAAACCGTCTTCCTGTTGCAGCGTAACAATTTTTTCTGCCATTTCTTTGTAGTTCTGCAAATAAAAATCGCGGGTTGGCCAGTTTTCCGGCAACTCTTCCAACACACGAACCAGGCCACCCATAACCCAGCCATTTCCGCGCGACCAGAAAATCTTTTTTCCGTTAGCTTCCTTAATTACTTCAATTCCGGGCTCATTCCATTTGTAACGAATATCGCGGGCATACAAATGTTCCTCTTTATCGTAAAGCAGGTCGTAACATTCCTGAAAAAGTTTGTCGTTCAGCTCAAAATACTTTTTATCATCTAAAGTTACCCCCAGTTTTACCAATGCAGGAGGTGCCATAAACAACGCATCGCACCACCACCAGGTTACTTTGCGAATATCGCCTGTTTCATAAGGAGTTGCCATAAATTCATCGAGAGTTTCAATAAATGGCTGAATCATCTTTTTCTCTCCTGAAATCCGGTACATATCAATGTATGTCTGGCAAATCACATGGTCGTCAGCATGATGCAATCTTGGCCCGGGCTTCCACTTATTTGACTCGCCCATGGCATAAATCGCTTTGTAAACGTTTTCACTTTCAAGTGTTTCGTAAGCAGCTACAACACCAGCATAAAATGCCCCGTTGGTCCAGTCCCACAATTTATGTTTTGGGTGACTCAACTGCCAGTCGAGGGCAGTGCGCATTGTTTTTTTAATGTAGGAATCTTCAAAATACTTTTCATTTTCAGTCTGTTGTGCTGTAATTGTTCCTGCAATAAGCCAAACCGAAAGAAATGCAGCAAATAGTTTTTTCATGGTTCAATATTTATTTATTATTTACGACACAATAATATGCAACCGATTGCAATATTCAAAGAAAAAAGCCAAAAATCGACATTCCGTTGCGTAAATTTATTTTTAACAATTGGTATAAAAAATTTTCTGCATTGCACGAACAGAAATTAATCGCTATTATTGCACAAGAAAAAATACATCAAATGAATTACAGATTGGGACATCACGGCCATCATTTTAAAACCTAACATTTGGTAGGTCGGGGTTGTTTTGTCGTAATTTTAAAAGATATTAAACCAGAGGCTTGCCACAAAGGCAGGCCTTTTTCGTGAGATAAAGTTTTTACGAGTTTAAAAACGAAGTAAAAACTTAGTATCGAACGAATCCCGAAAAGCGAAGCGATTCGGGATCTGTACCATTTAAAAAAGAAAATGAAAATATGGAGAAACTAAAAATTGCCATTCAAACCAAAGGCAGGTTAAACGAAGATTCGATGAAACTGATTCAGGAATCAGGAATCGATTTAACCATTGGAAGAAGAAAACTGGTGTCGGAAGCGGGAAACTTTCCTATGGAAGCCTTGTTCCTGCGCGATGACGATATTCCGCAAACTGTGGCCGATGGTGTAGCTGATGTTGGCATTGTAGGCGAAAACGAAATGCTCGAAAAAGGCGAAAACGTGATTATTGCCAAACGGTTGGGATTCAGCAAATGCCGGTTGTCGCTGGCCATTCCCAAATCTTTGGATTACCCCGGTCCTTCGTTTTTTAACGGAAAAAAGATTGCCACCTCTTACCCGCACATTTTACAGAAATTTTTGGATGAACACCAGATAGAAGCTGAAATTCACGTCATCAGCGGTTCGGTTGAAATTGCCCCGGGCATTGGGCTTGCCGATGCTATTTTCGATATTGTCAGTTCAGGCTCAACGCTGGTAAGCAACCGGTTGAAAGAGGTGGAAGTCGTTATTCATTCCGAAGCAGTACTGATTGCCAAACCCAATCTCTCCAAAGAAAAACAGGAAATTCTGGATGAACTGGTTTTTCGCCTTGAATCTGTGCAACGTGCTGAAGGTAAAAAATACATTCTATTGAATACGCCTAACGAAAAAATTCAGGAAGTGGCCAGTCTGCTTCCGGGAATGAAAAGCCCCACCGT
>JAZBNQ010000503.1:0-2662 GCA_036350775.1 Mariniphaga sp. | reverse complement strand
TGCGCTTGTGGGGGCCACCGGTTAAAACAGCCGGGAAATCGGAAATAATGCTGGTTGATTTTACTTTTGAATAAATTGCTTCCTGAAAAATTTCTTTTACATTTAACCTGTAAAGCTAACGGTTGATTAGTAAAGTTATGGATCCAATTCTTATCATTTTAGCAGGAACAGCAGTGGTTTTATTTTGCATTATCGTGTTAAAACTTCATGCTGTTATTTCGCTGCTCATTGCCGCCATGGTAACCGGTCTGCTCACCTCTCCCGAACTCATTTACAACTATGCCGTTCACAGCGGCATCTCGGAGCAGGAAGCGCAATCCATGTCAACTTTGGGAATTGGAAAACGGGTGGCAATGGCTTTTGGAAACACCAGCGGAAAAATTGGTATTCTAATCGCGTTTGCTTCAATAATCGGAACTTCGTTAATGAAAAGCGGCGGTGCAGAACGCATTGTCCGCGGGTTGCTGCAACTGTTTGGGAAAAAGAATACTTCACTGGCGCTGTTATCCGGAAGTTTTACATTGGCTATTCCGGTTTTTTTCGACACGGTTTTTTACCTTATGATTCCGATTGTAAAATCGATTGGCGTACGAAATCCGAAAAAGTTCGGCCTTTATTTAATGGCGGTTATTGCGGGTGGGGTTATGGCACACTCCTTAATTCCGCCAACACCCGGCCCCTTGTTTGTTGCTGAAGAAATGGGGATTGATATCGGTACCATGATAATCGGCGGACTGGTTATCGGGATAATTACTGTTGCCAGCGGATATGCCTATTCGGTTTGGGTAACCCGGAGATGGGAATTACCCATGCGCGACACGCCCGATATCAGCATTGAAGATTTAAAGAAGTTTTCTGACCAGGAAAACAAAGATTTACCGCGTTTATGGATTTCGGTTTTTCCCATTGTATTGCCCATTGTTTTAATTACCGGAAATACAATTTCAAAAATGCTGGTGAGCAGAACAAACGCCGGTTTGAGCTCGTTTCAGCAAGGCATTGCAGAAGTTTTTGCAACCCTGGGCGATGCAAATATTGCGCTTGCCATTTCTTCATTCATCGCCCTGTATTTACTCTGGTCAAAAATAAAAGAGGTACCAAAATTTAAAAAATTTGTATTCGAATCGTTAACCAGCGCCGGAATTATTATTTTGATAACCGCCTCGGGAGGGGCTTTCGGACAAATGATGCAGCAAACCGGAATTGGAATACGGATTGAAGGGTTGGCCGCAAATTACCACATGGCACTTTTACCCATGGCATTTTTTATTACTGCTGCCGTGCGAACGGCGCAGGGAAGCGCAACAGTTGCCATGGTAACAGCCATAGGAATTATGAGCGGGCTTGCCAGCTCCGGATTGCAGTTTCATCCGGTTTACCTGGCCATGGCCATTGGCTGCGGTTCAAAAATATTTGCATGGATGAACGACAGCGGGTACTGGATTATTACAAAAATGAGCGGGATGGAAGAAAAAGAAACCATTCGTTATTTTTCAGTGCTGTTACTGGTGATGGGTTTTGCCGGCTTATTCGCGGTTATGATTTTGTCGAAAGCTTTTCCTTTGGTTTAAATGAACGAATCGGATACACATATCGTAATTAAAACCACTGAAACCGATAACGTTGGAATAATTGTAAATTCCGGTGGATTAAAAAAAGGAGCCATCCTCAACGACGGTACTCAGTTAATGGAATTTATTCCCATGGGACACAAAGTGGCTCTACAAAATATTGGTGAAGGAGAAAAAATAATCCGTTACGGGCAATCCATTGGTTTTGCGAATTGCGAAATACAAAAAGGCGAATGGGTAAATGAAACAAAAATAGTACAACCCGAAGCTCCCGATTTGAATTCGATTCCCATGCCCGCATTTATGCCTCAAAAACCTGAAAAACTGGAAGGTTATACTTTTTTAGGGTACCGGAATCCGGATGGAAGCGTGGGAACAAAAAACGTTTTGGGAATAACCACAAGCGTTCAGTGTGTGGCCGGGTTCACACAATTTGTTGTAAAAAAAATTAAACAGGAAATCCTTCCGAAATATTCAAATGTAGATGATGTTGTTGCGCTAAACCACTCGTACGGATGCGGGATTGCCATAAATGTACCTGCTGCAGTTATCCCAATCCGCACCATTCAGAATATTTCCACCAATCCGAACTTTGGCGGAGAGGTGTTAATTGTCGGGCTGGGTTGTGAAAAACTACGTCCTGAACGTCTTTTGACTGCCCGCGGAAATGCAGCAGATGCTCATGGCACTCCTGAAATTTCAGATATCATGGTACTGCAGGATGATGCATTTTCCGGATTTAATGCCATGGTGAAAGGAATTATGCAGATGGCCGAAACAAAGCTGAAAAAACTTAACCGGCGCAAACGGGAAGTATGCCCGGTTTCGGATTTGGTGGTTGGAATGCAATGTGGAGGCAGTGATGCGTTTTCAGGAATTACCTCGAATCCGGCAGCCGGTTTTGCAGCCGATTTAATTGTGCGTGCCGGCGGAAGTGTGTTGTTTTCGGAAGTAACTGAAGTGCGGGATGCATTTCATTTGCTGGTTCCCAGAACCATAAATGCAGAAGTTGGAAATGCCCTGATTCACGAGATGAAATGGTACGACGATTACCTGAAGCAGGGCCAGGCAGACAGAAGCGCGAATCCGGC
>JAZBNQ010000502.1:0-7580 GCA_036350775.1 Mariniphaga sp. | reverse complement strand
TCAAGTGTTTTGAGCAGATCTTGTTTCATTTGGCCGTACATAATAATTTATTTTATCTGGTACAAAATAAATAAACAATTCCCAGATAAAGCGTGATAAATTGCAGAATTGATATCAGGAAGAGAAGTTTTGGTTATTTTTACGATTCGTTCAATTTTGTTTGAAAGAAAAAATAATTTAATTTAGAAATCACTAAAGAACTGATAATCTAAATGAACGAAAAGAAGCATTCATATCAAAAGAATAATAAAAAGAAACTAAAAAGATTTGAAGAAATATTTCTATTGTTTTACCCCCGATTAAGAAAATATGCCTTTAATTTATTGAATAATCAAAACGAAGCAGAAGACTTGGTTCAGGATGTTTTTTTTCAGGTTTGGCAAAATATACACGAGTTAGATGACGAAAAGAATGTGGGTTCTTATCTTTTTACACTTTTAAGGAATAAATGTTTGAATTCTTTAAAGCACAAAATAATAGAAGAAAAATATATAGTTCAGTCTGCAAAAAATGGAGCTGAAGAATTGTACCATATTAGTTTTTCAGAAACCGAAAAATTTACTTCAATGGAAAAAAGGCTAATGACTGAACTTGAAAAGATTATTTCTGAAATGCCGGAAAAGTGCCAAACTGCTTTTCGCCTTAAATGGTTTGAAGGGAAAAAAATACGTGAAATAGCTGCGATTATGAAAATATCCGCTACTATGGTGGACAAACATTTGGCCCGAGGCCTCGAAATAGCTCGCAAAAAATTGAATCCCGATTTGTATATCTTCTTTTTAATGCTATGTAAAGAAGACTAAATAAATTGAATGCCCGGCGAATTTAATCTTTTGAAAAAAATCCTTTAAAAACGACATATAACAGTAAAGATTACAATCGCTTGTGCAAAATGTCCCTGAACTCCGAAAGAACTGAAAGTACAAAATGCTTAACTTAAACCAAATGACCTTACGATAATTGAAAAATGAAGTTTTAATAAAAAAATTAACTCCGCAGGGTTGGTAAAAACCATACGAAGTTGTATTGCTATTAAATACTTTTTAACAGAATGAAATATTCGCATAATAAAAACCAAATAAAACAATTTCTCGAAGGAAAACTTTCAAAAACAGAAGAGAGCAAACTACTTGAATGGATTAAACATTCAACCGAAAACGAAAAATACTTCTACCAAATGCAATTAGCTTTAGCCGAAGAGGTAAAAAACCGACACGATAAAACAGTTGCATTACGCTGGCAGCAATTATTGGAACGTATTAATTTTGAACGAAGTACTAAAAATCCAATTATAAAAACTGCACATAAATATTACCGACTTGCGGCTCCTCTGGCTGCCGCTTTTTTTATTGGTTTTGTTCTCGCTACTTTGGTTGTGTGGAATACCGGCAGGCCAGAAAAGCTAAATACTGTACAGCAAAAAATTAGCGCACCTTACGGGGCACGCACTCAATTTATGTTACCCGACAGTTCAATAGTTTGGTTAAATTCCGGGTCGGAGCTTTTATTTCCTTCGAACTTTTACAGCAAAAGGGGAGTAACACTTACAGGCGAAGCCTATTTTGAGGTAAAAAAGGGAGAAATGCCTTTTTTGGTTTCTACCGTTTATGGCGATGTAAAAGTAAAAGGCACTTCGTTTAATGTAAAGGCATATCGCGACGATTTATTTGAAACGACACTCGTTAAGGGCCAAGTAAATGTTTTGGCAAAGAAAGGGGACGAGGTAGCTCTCCTGCCCGGTTACCAAGCTGTTTATACCAAAAATGGATTTAATGTGAATAAAGTGGAAACAGAAATGCATACTTCCTGGACTAAAGGACAGCTTATTTTCCGAAAGGAACACCTGCCCAAAATGGCTCATCGGTTAGAACGTTGGTACAATGTAAAAATTGAACTTGATAATGATACACGGCTTGAAGATATCCATTATACAGCCACAATAGAAATGGAATCATTCAGTGAAGTGCTTAATTTATTGAAAGTAACTGCCCCTGTTGACTATACCTGGGATGAAAAAACCAGAGTAATAAAACTATTTTATCAAAAAAATAATCAACAACAATAAATATTTTGCCTATGTAAGAAAAGTAAAAAACATGATTTAAAAAAAGAAGGGGCAAAAGTACCAGTTCTGCCCCCGAAAATTGAATTAAAACAAGTTTATTAACTCAAAAAATGTAAATTTATGAACAAATTATGTATATCCTGTAACTTCGGGTTACGGATACAAAAAATCTTAAGAAAAATGAAACTTACTGTTTTTCTTTTGTGCATTTCTACTCTGGCGAGTATAGCTTCAGCAGGGTATGCCCAATCAACAAAGTTAACTGTGATTAAGGAAAATGCAAGTGTAAAAAGCATCCTTGATGAAATTCAGAATCAAAGCGAATTCAAGTTTTTTTTCAGCAGCGAAGTAGATGTGGACCATACCACATCTATCAATATGCAAAACAAAGCGGTTTTCGATATTTTGGATGAACTTTTCAAAGACACCAATGTAAAATACCAGGTATTTGATAGACAAATTGCGCTGGTAGTTCAATCTGATAAATATGGTTATAGTGAAGATTTCGCACCTTTTACAACGCAACAACCTGCTGTAAACGGGAAAGTTATCGATGAAACGGGGCAGCCATTACCCGGTGTTACAGTGGTGGTTAAAGGCACCACACAAGGCACAGTTACCAATGCTGACGGGAATTATACCCTTATCAATATTCCAGAAAATACCATACTCGTATTTTCATTTGTAGGTATGAGAACCCAGGAAATTGAAGTAGGAAATCAAACGAATATTGATGTGACCATGGAAGTGGATGCAATTGGGATTGAAGAAGTTGTGGCTATTGGTTATGGAACCATTAAAAAGAGCGATTTAACAGGTTCTGTTACTTCAGTAAAAGCAGAGGATCTTGAAAACGTAAAAATGCAGTCTATCGACCAGGCTTTGGCTGGACGGGCAGCAGGCGTACAAGTAATTCAATCATCGGGCGTTCCCGGATCTGCACCTGCTGTAAGGGTGCGTGGAACAACATCGTTACAAGGCGCAAACGAACCGCTCTATGTTGTTGACGGTTTCCCCATTTATGCAGGAGGAGGAAGTGGAAATGCTGGTACGGCGGCGGGCTCATCAAATATTAGTGGTATAGCCAACATTAATCCAAACGATATTCAAAGTATTGAAATATTAAAAGATGCTTCCGCAACAGCGATTTACGGAGCAAGAGCAGCGAATGGAGTTATTCTAATTACAACTAAATCGGGAACTGCCGGAAGTGATAAGATTTCATTCTCTGCTGATTACGGATTTCAGAGTGTAACGAAAAAAATGGATGTTATGGATGCTTACCAATATGCTGTTTTAAAAAATGAAGCATATACCAATGAAGGAAGTAATCCGGTTTATTCTACGTCTGATTTGGAAGAAATAAGAAACAATCCTGATTTAGGAACGAATTGGCAGGAAGAAGTTTTTCAGGTGGCCCCTACACAGGAATACAATATATCTTTTACAGGGGGTGACAGAAAAACGAACTATGCAATCACCGGAGGATACACCAAACAAGATGGAATTATAAAAAGTACAGATTTTGAACGCTTTACATCCAGAATTAATCTTAGCCGCCAGATGAATACCTGGCTTAAAGCAGGTACGCATATTTCGGCATTCAGAATTTTTTCCAATCAACAAAATGTTGATGGATTAGGTGTTGTTAACGGTGCTACTCAATTTAGCCCAATACTTCCTATTTATTCAGGCAAAGGATATTCTTTCCTTCCCAGTTCAAGCGCCAGTGAATACACCCTGGTAAACGATGGTATTATAATCAACAACCCGGTTGCTACAATGAACGAAGTAGTGCGTCAAACACAACGCAACGGGATATTAGGTGATATGTTTTTAGAACTTAAAATCACTCCTAATTTAACGGCAAAAATTAAAGGAGGAGCAAACATTTCAAATGCTAAGGACGACACTTATTTGCCGAGTAACACAAACGAGGGTCAGGGTTCTAATGGAAATGCTACTATTAGATACAACCTTAACCAGAACTGGCTTAATGAGAACACTTTAAGTTATGTAAACGAATTTGGCAGTCATTCTGTAAGTGCTGTTGCCGGAGCTACTTTTCAGGAAAATATTTTTGAATACGTTTCAGGTTCATCCCAGGGATTTACGAATGATATACTCAAAGAAAACAGCCTGCAGGGCGCTGAAACCTACAACAGTCCGCAATCAGGAAAAACAAGATGGGCGCTTATTTCTTATCTTGCCCGTGTAAACTATTCATACAATGGAAAATACCTGGCTTCTATAGCCGGCCGTATTGATGGTTCTTCAAGATTTGGAATAAACAACAAATATGCTTTTTTCCCATCTGGTTCTTTAGCCTGGCGGGCTAGTGAAGAAGACTTTATTAAAGATCTCAATTTATTTTCATACCTAAAAGTACGTGCCAGTTTTGGTTATACAGGTAACCAGGAAATTGGTTTATATAATTCTTTACCAACAACCGGGACCCAATCCTATACATTTGGAGATGGAACCCTGGCTACTGGTGTTAGTCCGAACAAAATTGCAAATCCAAACCTTCAATGGGAAAAAACAGGACAGTTTGATATTGGTGTAGATATGGCATTTTTTGATAACCGCCTGGGATTAACCTTTGACTATTACTATAAAAAAACAACAGAAATGCTTTATAGCGAGCAAGTCCCGTTTACCACAGGTTTTACAACCTATTTAAACAATATTGGGAGCATGCAAAACCAGGGTGTAGAACTTGAGGTAAGAGGCGATATCCTTAGAGGGGACCTGAAATGGAATACTGACTTTAATTTTTCGTTAAACCGGAACAAAGTACTTAGCCTCGCCGGTGTTCTTTATAAAGATGTTGGCGTAAACCAGGGGCACTTGAAAATCGATCCCTGGGCCAGGCGAATATTTGTAGGGGAACCTATCGGCAATTTTTACGGATGGCAATTTGATGGAATTATTCAGGAAGGAGAAACCATAAACCAAACAATTAGCCAGGTAGGACCAGGTAGAAGAAAATATAAAGATGTAGCAAGCGAAGATGATAATCCGGACGATGGCAAATATACCGGAGAACCAGACGGAGTGGTTGATAATGCCGACAGGCAGGTGATCGGAAATGCTTTACCCGATTTTATTGGAGGTATGAACAATAACTTTTCATATAAAAATTTCAGTCTAAATGTATTTCTGCAATGGTCTGTTGGAAATGATATACTGAACTTTGACAAAACCCAATTAACCCTGCCAACCGGGGGTCAAAATGTTTATACAGAAATGGTGAACCGTTGGACACCGGAAAATCCAAGCAATGAGTTCCCGCTTGCCAGCACAAACCGCCAGATAGTATTTAATGACTATTACATCGAAGATGGTTCATATCTTAAAATCAAGAATATAGTGCTTGGATATACATTCCCAAAAAACCTGGTGAATTTTGCAGATCGACTTTTCTTGTATTCCTCCCTTAATAATTTTATTACCTTCACTAACTACTCAGGCTTCGATCCTGAAGTTAGCTTACACGGTGCATCGAACCTTACTATGGGTGAAGATTACAGTACATATCCGCAATCCAAAACCGTAATGTTTGGGGTAAAAATCGATTTTTAACATTTAAAAAATGAAAAAATGAAAAAAATAATATGCCTTTTATTCATAATAATACCTGTAACATTATTCAATTCATGTAGCGATTTTCTCGAAGAAAATCCTGTTGATAGGTATGTAATAAGCAATGTTTACACCGACGAATCGGGAGCTATTGCTTCGGTCACATCCATATATAATAACTTATACAGTTTGTATGAAAGATTAATGTTTTTGGTTTTCGACCTTCCGGTTGACGATGAAAAAAACGGTAGGGGCATGCCTAACCAATACTTGCAAAATTTAGAATACATGCGCTACACTCCTAACAATACTTTTGTAAGAAACTTTTGGAGAGATAGTTATAGTGGAATTTTCAGGGCAAATAATGCCCTCGAACAAATCCCGGATATTGAAATGGATGAAGCCCTGAAAACCAGGCTTATGAACGAGGCCAAGTTTTTAAGAGCATTGTATTTTTACAACCTGGTAAGAGCATTTGGTGACGTACCTCTACCATTGGGGACATCTGTTGAGGAAACGGTTACAGGACGTGTGCCGGTTGCCGATGTTTATACTCAAATTATTGCCGACCTCACTGATGCAAAAGCTTTACCCAAAAGCTACAGCGGATCTAATGTTGGAAGAGCAACTTCTGGTGCCGCCACTGTGCTGCTCGGATCGGTTTACGTAACAATGAAAAACTGGGCAGCAGCAGTCAACGAACTCGGATCAGTCGTTAATAACGAGGCAAGCTATGGTTATGGGCTTTGGGATGACGTCAAAGATAATTACAGAGTCGCCACAGAAAATGGAAAAGAATGTGTTTTTGCAGTACAATTTGATTCTCCCCCTTCCAATGGCAATGGTGATATGCAACTTTCAGGCCCTAAATATGCACTCCAGGCCAGGTATAAAACACAACAAATTCCCGGACGTAATCAAATGAACGAAGCAGACATTCCTGTTGAAGAATTGTATGCGCAGTACAGCGATAAAGATCAACGTAAATTTGTTTATTTCAGTAAAGAATTTACAAGTCCTATCGATACTACGATTTACCGAGTTGATTTACCAATTTTCACAAAAGCATGGGATGAAAATGAGTTTAATGCGCCAAATTCGGCAGTAAACATGTTCGTTCTTCGTTACGTAGATGCTTTGTTGCTTTATGCCGAAGCTTTGAATGAAAATGGCGATCCGGAAGGTGCTTATACGCATCTTCAACGCGTTAGAAGCAGAGCTTATAAAAATGATCCTGAAGGAATTTTAACCGGCGCCAAAACAAAAGAAAACCTTACCGAGTGGATAAGGAGGGAGCGTTGGATGGAACTTGTTCACGAAGGCAAACGTTGGTTCGATCTGGTTCGTTGGGGAATATTAAAAGAAAGGATGTTTGAACATGCTGAAAATGAAAGCAAATTCACTGACTCTTTTGAAGCAGCGCAAAAGTTACAAATAAAAGAAAACTTCAAAGATGCTATGACATTAATGCCAATTCCACAGGCAGAGTTGGATGCCAACCCACTATTGATTCAGAATCCAGGATGGGAATAGCATGAAATAATGAATTAATTTAAAGAAAGATAGCTTTTAGGATTTTCTGAAAGCTATCTTTTTATTCAACTTGTAGTATATAAAATATGCTCGATTTAAATCTAAAAAATACAATTATGAACCAAAATTTGCTATATTCAACCATCTTTTTGTTATTAGGAACAGTTGTTTTCAGTTGCACCCCTCAAAAAGAGAAGTATCAGCGACCCAACATCCTGTTTATCATGAGCGACGACCACGCTTATCAGGCTGTTAGTGCTTATAGCAATGACCTGATAGAAACACCAAATATCGACCGCCTGGCTAGTGAAGGAGCAATTTTTACCCGCGCCACAGTTACCAACTCTATTTGTGCTCCCAGCCGGGCAGTTTTACTTACCGGAAAACATAGTTTTGT
>JAZBNQ010000501.1:0-2499 GCA_036350775.1 Mariniphaga sp. | reverse complement strand
CGATGTCCGTCAACATGATCAAGCCCTGCCTGTGGATCGTCCTCTGTTACAAAAATACAGGTCTCTTTCCAGAATTTACTTTTTGAAATGGCTTCCACAATTTGCCCCAAAGCCAAATCATTGTCAGCCACCGCTGCTCGGGGTGTCGGCAATCCGGGACGCGTGCCTGAAGTATGATCGTTGGGAAGCAGCATGATAATGAAATTGGGGAAATCACCTTTTTTCTCAAACTGATTTAGTTCTTTGATAAATTCAGCAGCACGGTAAACATCCGGAACTTTATTTGGGAACCCAATAAATGTGGGGCAAATGTAGGTTTTCAGTTGTTCCAGATTGGCTTTTGCATTGATGGTAATATTGTTTGTGCCATTTTTAAAATCTTCGTAAATATCGCTAAAAGTGGCATCCTTAGGTTCGATGACCGCATCAACAAATTCGCCATAATTTCGAAAGGTAAGCCCGTTTTTCAATACGTTATCCCAGATAAAACCCGAACTTGCGTATGCTAAAGCATCGTCGCCATCGTAAGGATAACTTCGGGTAAATCCTCCAAACGATTTCTCGATGTAATCGGTCACAAATGCTTCATTTGTCCACTGATGTCCGTCGGCACTAAGAATTCCGCTGCAGTAATAATTGTCCATCAGCACAAAGTTTTCAGCCAGTTTGTGGTGATTAGGCGTTACTTCATATCCAAAATGCACCAGGCTTGTATCTCCGTTTCCCTGTGGCATGTCGCCAAACACCTGGTCATACGTCCGGTTTTCTTTGATAATATATACTACGTGCTTAAAGTGTGATGTTTGCCCCGGTAGATAAGGAACCGCAACTTTTGGCTTGCTGTTTTCTTTTAATTTTTGCAATTGGTTGGAGTCTGTAAAAGAATTATTGTCGATGGCTAAAGCTGTCATCTCCTTCAATTCACTATCTGATGGAACAGGAATAATAGAAATACTTCCCATGTGGTCATGTGAATTGAATCCGGCGCGATCTGTTCTTTGATTTCTCGAACCTATCCCTTTTACATTGGCAACAAACAAATAATTCCCCAATTTATCCATCGTTACTGAACCCGGATACCAGCCTGTTGGAATATATCCTTTAATTTTATATGGTTCATTTGCTTCTATAACGCAAACAGCATTGTCAGTTCCATTGGCCACATAAATTGTTTCTCCGTCGGGGGAGAGAGTTACGGCATTGGGCGAACTGCCAAATGGTAAATTGTGGTTCATCCGAACTGAAATTTCATTCACAACTTCGTCTTTTTCCGTATCAATTACTGATATGATATCACTGTTAGCACAGGCAACGAATAAAAGCGATTTGTCTTTGTTAAAAGCCATCCCCGAAGGATGCAATCCAACTTCAATGGATTTTTCTTCCTTGAGATTTCCAAGGTCAATGACTGAAACCGTTCCGTTATTTGCAACTCCTGTTTCGGGATCAACCAGAACCTGTGTGCCCGATGAGTTGTAAGATGATTCACCCTCTTCAGGATGCCTTCCTCCCCAATTGGTAACATACGCTTTTGTTTCTGATTTTATCAGAACATCATACGGAGCAACACCCACAGGAATTTCAATCAATGAAGTATCTTTCAAATTAATAACTGCAATGGAATTGTTGCGGCTGAGTGCAACGAGGATTTTATTTTCATAATGATTAAAAGTCATTCCACCGGGAAAAGGGTCTCCACCAACTGCCGGTTTGGGCATTAAAATAGGAGTTTCCCATTTCATAACATTGAATTCATCCAGCCTGGCAATATTAATGCGGTTTTTGGCACCGGTAACATAAATACTTTGATTCAGTTCGGAATAGTAGATTCCTTTAAAAGAAGCACCCCTGCTGGGATACGGAAGCGATTGCAAAATTTTTCTGTCATATAATCGAATGAGATCGAGGGTGTACCTGTTTTTAACGGCCAGCAATCCTTTTTCAGAAATAGGAGCGAGGTCAACCGGTCGACCAGGCATGTAAACCTGAAAACCAGCAGGTGTTAAAACCTGGTTGGTGGGCACCAAATAACTGCCATCGCTTTGTAACCCAATTTTAGAATTCATTACATTTTTCTGGGCTACTGTTATTGTTGCCGAAAATTCAAGCAGACCAAAAATTGCTGCTGTTAATACGATTTTTATTGAATGAAATTTCATTTTATCTGAATTTTAAGTTTTTTATGGGTGACTGTATATATACCTAAAAAGTAAAACTCCCGCTGATTGCGCAGATTTTCGCAGAATTTTTTTTAAATCAGCGTTTATTCACGAAATCTGCAGGATTTCAATATTAATACAAATCAATTGATGTAAACATACAGATAATCATTTATTTTTTTCCTTCTATTTATTTTCCCTGTTTTCCAAACGGTACTCGTCCCTTTCCTTGCTTTCCTCAATCATGTCGGCCTTGTTGTCCATAACAGGCGATTCTTCCAGGGCTTTCCAGTCGAAATCTTCATCAAACGGATCCAATGCTTTTTGTGGCTCAAAAATT
>JAZBNQ010000500.1:0-4088 GCA_036350775.1 Mariniphaga sp. | reverse complement strand
TTATGAAAGATTTATTCGACGGATTATTATTATATGAAATTACTCTTCTTGTTCTCGGTGTTATTCTTTTTATCATTCTCAGCATCGGCTTGTTGTATTATATTCTTAAAAAAGAACAAATCGCGAAACTGCTTTTTTTCTTTTTTATTCCCATAGTTATGATTGGTTATCCAAGCATTACGCAAATAACCATTTCAAACGATAAAATTGAGTTGTCGAAACTGCAAAATCAGGTGATTGAAGATCCAGAAGATACTGTGGCTGTTCAGAAAATGGAGCAGTTAACCCAAAAACTCGAAAAAAGAGCATCAACCGCTGAGGATCTGGTTCAGGTAAGTACTTCGAATTTGTTATTGGGAAACAATAAAAAAGCAGAAAATTTGGCCGATAAAGCGTTAATAAAAGATAACACAAGCACGGCTGCACGCGATATAAAAAGACTGGCAACGCTGCAGGAAAGTATGGAGGCAAAACCCGTACCCCGGGAGGAAACTTCTCCGGCGCGTGAAGAGGTTGCCCCTGCAAGGGAAGAAACAACCGGGGCAAGGGAAGAAACTGTTTCGCCGGCAATAACTTTAGATCCGGCAACTACAATTTCAGAATCGCAAATTATGGAAGCATTCCCCCAGGCACGGGATGATACTGCAAAAGTTTTGGTGAGTCCGCAAACGAATGCCCTGAAAAAGATGGAAGTAACCAAAGATCTTTCAAAAGTAAAATCCTATTTACTTAAACGATCGATGAAAAATACAACAACCACAAGAGAATCAGAAAAAAAATAATATAAACGAATTCAAAGGCAAGCAAATGAGCAACTCCGAAGCGCTTCTCTTTTTGCGCAATGTAATTAATGGCCGCCTTGAAACGGAATTAAAAGGCAACAAGGTTGAAATCCGGAATTATAATTTCAGCAATTCAGGAAATACCCGGTTGAATAAATTTATTCATGAAAACCAACTTTCCACTCCGGAAATTATTATCCTTTTGTTGGCGCTGGTTCCACATATCGATCCCGGGTTTTTTCGTTCGGTCATTTCCTACTACTTGCCAAATGGAGGCGATTTTCCCGAGTTCGGTGGAGTAAAAGGAAAAAATCACCGGGGCATTTTACCCACCGGTGAAACAGTTTTGTATGTTCTTGCCGGTATGGATGTTGAAAAGCGTGCAGAAATTTCCCGGTTTTTTGAAGAGGATCATTTATTTGCCCGGAAAAATGTATTGTATCTGGAACGACCGGATCATGGCGAGCCAAAAATGAGCGGACGGCTGATTCTTGATGAAGAGTATGTGGATTTGTTTGTTTCGGGCAAAATCTCCAAACCGCAGCTCAGCAGCGATTTTCCGGCCCAGCGGATTACCACCGAACTGGAGTGGACAGATTTGGTACTTCAGGAAAAAACACTGGCTGGAATAAAAGAAATTGAAACATGGCTAAAATACAGCGACGAATTATTGACAAGCTGGAAAATGCACGGTAAAATTAAACCGGGTTTTCGCGTGCTGTTTCACGGACCCCCGGGAACCGGAAAAACTCTAACAGCCAGTTTGTTGGGAAAATATACCGGCCGCGATGTTTACCGGATTGACTTGTCGATGGTGGTTTCAAAATATATTGGCGAAACCGAAAAAAATCTTTCTAAGCTGTTTGATAAAGCCGCCAATAAAGACTGGATCCTGTTTTTTGATGAGGCCGATTCCATTTTTGGCAAGCGCACCAACGTGCGCGATGCCCACGATAAATATGCCAATCAGGAAGTTTCGTACCTGCTGCAACGCATTGAAATGCATGCCGGGCTGGTTATATTGGCCTCCAATATGAAATCGAACATTGATTCATCTTTTACACGCCGCTTCAACTCTATCATCGAATTTGAAAATCCGGATACGGCTGAACGTGTGCAACTTTGGAAAAATTACCTTCCTTGCGGAATAAAACTGGGAAAAAACATTAACCTGCAAGAAATTGCAAGGAAATACCACCTAACTGGCGCAAACATTGTAAACGTCATTCAGTTTGCTGGTTTGCAAACACTTGAAAAAAAATCTCAAACCATTTTAGCTGACGATCTTCTGAAAGGCATTCAGAAAGAATATGAAAAAGAAGGGAAAATGATGCGGCTGGAATAATATTTTTTCCGAAATTGTAGTCTCTATTAACTGATTAATTATGAAGGCTGAAACAAAAGCCGGAAGACCAACTCCTTTGCGTGATTTATCAAAGCTATTTGTATTCTCTTTCCTTTTCATTTGTTTTATATTGGCCTGTTTTAACGGGCAGGCAATGGCACTGGCCAAGGCTGAAATGATTTTTCAGCAAGATATTGTTATTGTGCCTCCCTATATTGGAATGCAGGTTGAACAGGCGGTTTCGCGAATGCCCAACGACAGGCTCAGCCCAGGAGAAATAAACGAAGTTTACGCCGACGCGCCCCCGGGAACAGTTATTGAACAATTTCCCGAACCGGAAATGCGTGTTGATCCGGGTACTTTTGTAAACCTTGAGGTTTCACTTGGTCCACAGCCCGAAAGGAGGCTGGAGGTGCCCAATGTTAAAGGATTGAATGTCAGGCAGGCCGAAGCTGTTTTAAGGGAATCCGGTTTACAAATTGATGGCATTACTGAGAGGGCTTCTGATGAAAGGGAGGGCATTGTTCTGGAGCAATCGCCCCAGGCTGGGGCAGTGGTTATGGAAAACGCCGGAGTAAATTTGGTTGTTTCAATTCGTAATTTTCAGGTAACAGTTCCCGAAGTTCTTTCCATGTCAAGTGAAAAGGCAATCCGGGTTTTGAAAGAAAGCAGGTTGAACTATGAGCTTTATTCTGAAAACTCCGACCAGCCCGAAAATACTGTTGTTGACCAGAATCCGCCTCCAGGAAGCCTGGTAGATGAAGGTGCAGTGGTTTTTCTTTTCATTTCCCGGCAAAAACAATTTTCGCAGTGGTTAATCTTCGGAGGAATTATTTTAGTTGGATTTTTAGGGGGTTTTATTGGTTATCATTTAAAAAAAGCGAAAACCAGAAAAAAACATTTGTCCAAACAAAAATGGGAAATTACCTTTAAACCTGTTTGGGAAACGGGCAATCAAATTGTAAATATCCGCGGGAACCAATTCGCAAAATCTCCGCTTCATTTTAAATATGTTCAGGATTCAGGCTCATCAACCATTTTAAAATCGGAAAAATGAAATACGAAGAAATAACCATAAACCATCTTTTCGGGCAGAAAAAAATACCTCCTGAAAAACTTTCTGTTGTTAAGAACAAAGCAAAATTTGAAAACCTTAGGCAGGAGGTTAAACGGAATGAAAAAATTTTTCAGTGGGAAAAAATACAACATGAGATTTCGGAAAACTGCACGAAGCTTCTGAATGTTCCGTTGAAAACCATTCTGACAAAAGCATGGGGAAAATATGAAGAAGTGAGCCAATACCTGGATGTTGAAAAGTTCGGGAATGAAAATACATTTTTAATCCCTATAGTGGAACATACCGTGATTTCTGAACATCAACCGAAGATTGAAATTAGTTTGGGAAAAACGCATCTGACCACAGTTGATTTTGATGTCCATCTTGAATTGAAACTGAAAGGCGTTGTACTAAAAATCAGCGAAGGAAAAATACAGGGAGTAAATGCCGGAAGCTGCAAAAGTAAAGCATCGCTTTCATGCGAAGGTATAATTCTTTACGAAGACGAAAGCCGGGAATTTGAATTTTAACCTGATTGCAATTTAATTGACATGGTATTTTGTTATTTTTAGCGCTTAAATCAAAAACCAATGACAAAAACCGAACAATTCCATGCGCTTCTGCAAAAAGGTTCCTTACCAGACAAAGTGCTTTTCCGGCCCATATTAATGTATTTTGCTGCAAATTTTATCGGAAAAACCTATGGCGAATTCGCCTCCGATTACAACGTTTTGGTGGAAGCTAATTTGAAGTGTATGGACGAATTCGGCCTCGATATGCTTGGCTTGATTTCTGATCCGTACCGGGAAACTAGTGCATTTGGTGCCAAAATTCAATATATTCCCAACGGTGTTCCGCGATGCCTGAATTATGTGGTGAAAAGTTTGGATGATGTGTTAAACCT
>JAZBNQ010000499.1:0-2503 GCA_036350775.1 Mariniphaga sp. | reverse complement strand
TCCTTAAATGAACCGAGCGAATACATTTTTCCATCCACGCCTTTCAGATTGAAATCGATGGCTTTTGAACCCGGTTCAAGGGTTACAGGATTGGGATGCTCCTGTGCAGAAACTGAAAAAGCAAAAAAAAGTGCGAACAAAAAGGCAAGTTTATTCATTGTATTAACTTTAACATTTAATGTTGTTAAAATAACAAAAAACAAAATTCAGCCAACATTTAACAAGTTTTTATTAAAATGAGACTAAATATATTACTGGTTTTAATTGTTTTATCTTCATTAATTTCATTTGATGGAAAATCACAGGAATCCTTACCTGCAGATTCTGTTAACAAAACCGTAAAAGATACCACAGCCCTTTCAGGAGAAATTGATGAAGTGACGGTAACTGCCTTTCGAACCCCCTACAACCTTTTAAACACGCCGGCTCCAATCAATTTGATTGTCCCCATCCAACTGGAAACCGGGAGTTCATTAACACCCGTTGAAGCATTAAACCAGGTACCGGGAGTTTTAATGCACCACGGTACGCTGGCAACCAACCGCCTCACTATTCGCGGAATCGGTTCGCGAACGCCTTATTCAACCAACAAAATAAAAGCCTATTTTGGAGAAATTCCGCTCACCAGTGGCGATGGCGAAACCACGCTTGAAGACCTTGAAAACACTTCCATTCAACGTGTTGAAATTATTAAAGGCCCTTCGTCGAGCCTGTATGGGGCAGGCCTGGGCGGAACCATTTTATTCCACCCAAAAAGTGTACGCAATGATTTTGTTCGGTACCAAACAACCATTGCATCTTTTAATACTTACAAAAACACGCTCATAGCAGGCGTCAAACAAAACAAACTCGACATTTATGCGCTGGGTTCTGTGCTAAACAGCCAGGGATTCCGGGAAAACAATGCCACCAACCGGGCAAATCTTTTGCTCCATTCCGGATATTTCGTTTCTGAAAAAGTGAATCTGGATGTATTGGTTAAACTTACCAAAATGAAAGCCTTCATTCCCAGTTCCATTGACCTGAACACTTTTTTGGAAAATCCGGAAAAAGCAGCGGCCAACTGGAAAGGAATTCAGGGTTACGAAGCTTATACAAAAGGCCAGATGGGGCTTTCCATGAATATTTTACCCACACAACAAAGCAAAATTTCACTGGCTGCTTTCGGAAGTTTCCGCGAGGCTGACGAACCGCGGCCATTTAATCTGTTGCTGGAGAATTCTGAATATTTGGGCTGGCGCGGCTATTACCAGAGAACAATAGATGGCAAATCGGCCAAAGTCGTTATTACTTCAGGACTTGAATTTTTTCGCGAAAATTACGACTGGTCAACCTGGTCGAATGACAACCCGAACCAGGCACTTTCAGACAACCAGGAAAAACGTTCCTATGAAAACCTGTTTTTTCAAATGGAATCGAATTTCAGGGACAAACTGTTTCTTTCTGCCGGAATAAACGGCAACCTGACCCGTTTCAATTATACCGATAATTTCCAGGCAGATGGCGACCAGTCGGGAAACCGGTCTTACAAACCGGTACTTTCTCCGCGTATTGGGGCTAATTACCAATTTTCCGAATCATTTTCAGTGTTCGGAAATCTAAGTCACGGTTTTTCCACGCCCTCGTTTGAAGAAACACTTTTACCAGAGGGGCAAATCAATCCCGACATAAAACCGGAAAGCGGCTGGAGCATAGAAGCGGGAATGCGTGCCGACTTGAACAACCGGCTCAGGGCAACCTTGAGTTACTATCGCATCTACATTAACAATTTGCTTGTGGCCCGTCGCACAGGCGAAGATGCCTACGTGGGTGTAAATGCCGGGAAATCGCTGCATCCCGGGCTGGAAGCTGAAATGAGGTGGGTGGTTTTAAATCCGGGTTCGTTCCCTTCACTAATTTTGAACGGGAATACTACGCTGGCCAATTATCATTTTCAAGATTTTGTAGATGGGGACAATGATTATTCAGATAACCTACTCCCCGGCACTACCAAAACCACCTGGCTGCTCGCCGGAGATTTTCAGCCGGCAAAAAATATCGGTTTCAGGGCATGGCACCGCTTTACCGGAAAAATGCCTGTGAATGATGCCAATTCAAATTTCACTGATGCATATGGAATTTCAAACATTGAATTCAAATATACCGGAACCGGAGGTCACCTGCATTTTGAAATAAAAGCCGGTGTGCAAAACATTTTCGACATAAACTACGCCGCCATGCTGGCCGTTAATGCACCAGCTTTTGGCGCTGCCCAACCCAGGTACTACTATCCCGGAAATCCCCGGAATTATTTTGTTTCGGTGCTGCTCGGGTGGCGTGCCCCAATAGCTATCGGGATGTAAGCGCGCATTTTACAAAGCGACCTGAATACTAAGTATTATACACCGCGGCTTGAGCCCGGTGAATAAAAGCAACTATAAAAAAAGGGTTTAGCCGTTAAAGTTTTTAGTAAAAGCAAGGGAACCGTCCTTTCAAAAAGAGAACGGTTCCTTTCGAATTTATA
>JAZBNQ010000498.1:0-4511 GCA_036350775.1 Mariniphaga sp. | reverse complement strand
ACAGATGGGCACCCGGAAGTGGAACCGCACAATTCGGTTTATTACTGCTACTACGAAAACGGCGCTTTTTGGCGGGCCGATGGATCACAAATTTGCAATCTTGAGCAATTACCTTTTTCACCAGAAGAGGCCTCCCTTGTTTACAAACCTTCCGGAAATACAGGACGAGCCTGGATTGCAGACATTGTTGTAAAGGATGAGGTTCCGTACATTTTATATTCAAGGTATCCCGAAAAAACCGATCACCGTTACCATTACGCCCATTACAACAAGGTAGAAGACAAATGGCAAGATTACGAAATTTGCAAGGCCGGAAAATGGTTTCCGCAAACCCAGCCGGGAAAAACCGAACGGGAATCATATTACATGGGAAATTTAACGCTTCATCCTGAAAATACAAACATAGTGTATCTTTCGAGGCAGGTTAACGGAGTTTTCGAAATTGAAAAACATGAAACCGGGGATGGCGGTGCGACCTGGGCAGTAACACCTGTTACACAAAATTCAGTTTACGACAATGTGAGGCCTTACGTGCCGCGAAATATTCCTGAAAATGCCATGACCATTATTCTTTGGATGGAAAACAAAAAATACATTCATTACACAAATTATGATACAAGTATCAAATATTTCATTGATAATGAATAAATGATTCCAATCACTGGCCGAAAAATTAAAAATTCAGGACCCTTTGATTCAAATAAAATTATAAATTTGCATACTGTGTGCGTTAACGGAATTCAATTAAATTTACCAAATAATGAAAAGAATATCATTTTTTATGCTGGTTTTCACTGTTTTGCTTTCGGCATGTTCAGGTGGAGGCCAGAAGTCAGAAACCCAGGAATCAAAAACTATGTTTACAGGAGCTAAAGGAGAAGTAAAACTGATGACCCTCGATCCCGGCCATTTTCACGCTGCACTGGTGCAAAAAACCATGCTGGAACAAATTGATCCTACGGTGTATATTTATGCACCCGAAGGTCCTGAACTGCAGTCGCATTTAAAACTGATTGAAAGTTTTAACAACCGTGCCGAAAATCCTACATCGTGGGAAACCAAAATTTACACCGGGCCCGATTTTTTCGAAAAAATGCTGGCCGAAAAACCAGGAAACGTAATGGTAACGGCGGGGAACAACGCCAAAAAAACCGAATACATTCTGGAAACTGTTAAAGCAGGAATCAATGTTTTGGCCGACAAACCCATGGTAATTACCCCGGATGAATTCCCCATGCTGGAACAAGCGTTTAAAGTGGCAGAAGAAAACGGAGTTTTGTTATACGATATTATGACAGAACGTTACGAGATTACAACCATGATCCAGCGCGAACTGTCATTAATTCCTGAAGTATTTGGCACCTTGCAAACAGGTACACCTGAAGAGCCTGCCATTACAAAAGAAAGTGTCCATCACTTTTTCAAATATGTTTCGGGAAGTCCGCTGGTGCGGCCGGCCTGGTTTTTTGATGTGGAACAACAAGGCGAAGGCATTGTGGATGTAACAACACACCTGGTTGACCTCATTCAGTGGGAAGCTTTCCCTGAAGTTACATTGAAAAAGGAAGATGTGGAAATTGTTTCAGCTACCCGCTGGACCACCGACCTCACACCTGAAATGTTCAAACAAAGCACAAAACTGGATGAATACCCGGATTACCTTCAGAAAGATGTGGAAGACGGAATACTGAAAGTTTACAGCAACGGCGAAATTAATTACAAACTGAAAGGAATTCATTCCAAAGTTTCAGTAATCTGGAATTTTCAGGCGCCCGAGGGAACCGGCGATACGCACTATTCCATTATGCGCGGAACAAAGTGCAACCTCACCATAAAACAAGGCGAAGAGGAAGGCTACAAACCTCAGCTTTATATTGAAGCACTTCCTGAAACAGATTTACAGGAATTTGCCGGCTACCTTTACAATGCTGTTCAGGATTTATCTTCAAAATATCCGGGACTTGAGTTGCAAAAACTCGATGATAACCTATGGATGACCAATATTCCTGAAAAATTTAAAGTAGGCCACGAAGCACATTTCGGCCAGGTTGCCGAAAAATACCTGGGTTTTCTTGCGCAGGGAAAAATGCCCGAATGGGAAGTTCCCAACATGATTGTGAAATATTACACCACCACCGAAGGCCTGAAGGCTGCAATGAAATAGAAATTTGAGCAAAAGAATAAACATCTGAATAAAGCTGCCCGGAATGGGCAGCTTTTATTTTTTTCGGATAATAGTAATTCCATCGCGCAAAGGCAAAATAACTTTTTCCACGCGGGAATCGTTTTTTATCAATTCGTTGAAGTTTGTAATTCCAATAGTTTGTTCATCGGCGGTCATTGGTGTATCAAGCACCTTGCCGCTCCAAAGCGTGTTGTCAGCAATAATGTAGCCACCGCTACGCACTTTATCGAAAACAAGGTTGTAATAATCAACATATTCACACTTGTCTGCATCCAGAAAAACAAGGTCGAATTTTTCTGAAAGCGATGGAATAATTTCAAGCGCCTTACCAATCAACTGAATGATTTTTTTCTGCAATCCTGCTTTGTTAAAGTATTTCTTTGCCATATCTTCCAACTCATCGTCCAGTTCAAGGGTAATGAGCTTCCCGGTTTCGGTTAGTCCTTTGGCCAGGCAAATGGCCGAATAGCCGGTAAATGTTCCAACCTCCAAAATACGTTCAGGCTGAATCATTTTTGAAAACATGGTAAGCACCTGCCCCTGCAAATGACCGGACAACATGCGGGCACCCACGACTTTCAAATGCGTTTCGCGATCGAGTTCCTGTAAAACCGGATCTTCCGGTTCGATATGCTCCAGAATATACCTTTCGATGTCTTTTTCCCTTTTCACTTTTATTGCTTTACTTGAAAATAAGGCATTCAACTTATTTATAAACCAACCTGCTCATCTGGCTTTCATCCAGCACCATATTGGCCACTTCAAGCAAATCGATCGGACTAATGGCTTCAATTTTTTTGAATATGGTTTGTACCGTATCCACCTTGTTAAAAAGCAGGTAACTTTTCCCGATGGTCAGCATTAAATCTTCACGGTTTTCGGTGGAGATTGCAATTTGCCCCATCAGTTGTTTTTGCGCTTTGCTAAGTTGAAGCACACCCAGTTTTTTCTCGCGCAACAATTTAAATTCTTTTAAAACAAGGCTGATTGCCTTTTCCAGGTTCTCGTGGTCGGTTCCAAAATAAACATTAAACAAGCCGGTATCGGTATATGCAGTATAACCCGATTCAATGTTGTAGGCCATTCCCTTACGTTCGCGCAAAGCCATGTTCAGCCGCGAATTCATGGCTTGTCCGCCGATGATGTTATTCAGCAAAACCATTGTTATTCGTTTGGGGTGCATCACGTCAAATGCAAGGTTTCCCATCATACAATGCGACTGAAATGTGTCTTTCTCAACCAGAAGGTTACCCGGTATATAATTATCAAATCGCATGCGTCCGTTTTGCCTAAGCTTGGTTTCAGCCTGCCCGAAATATTTTTCAGTGAGTTTAATTAATTCTCCAAAATCAATTTTTCCAACCGAAGATATGACCATCTGGTCGGTATGGTAATTATTACCGATAAAACGTAAAATGGATTCCCGGTTAAATGCGGCCAGATTAACAGGATTACCTAAAATATTGCGGGCAATGGGATGTCCGTCGTAAATCAGTTCTTCAAATTCATCGAAAATCAATTCCGAAGGAGAATCTTTATATGAATTGATTTCTTCAAGGACAACTTCTTTTTCGCGTTTTAATTCTTTTTCGGGATAAGTACTGTTAAACAGAATGTCACTTAACAACTCAGCGGTTCGCTCATAAAATTCTGCCAGAAAAGTACTGTAAAGCGTAGTCTCTTCCTTTGTGGTGTAGGCGTTCAGTTCTCCGCCCACATCTTCAATGCGGCTTAAAATGTGAAATGCCTTTCGATTTTTAGTTCCCTTAAAAACCGAGTGCTCAATAAAATGGGCCAAACCATGTTCGTCATGTTTCTCATCCCTTGAGCCGGTGTTAATAAGAATTCCCAAATGACCCACTGGCGAATCAACATACTTATGAATCAATCGGATGCCATTGGGCAACGTATATTTCAGAAAATCAGTTTCAACCATTCAAAAAATAATAAGTGTGCAAAAGTAGTAAAAGTAAGGCGCAACACAAACAAACGAAACTTCCCTTATTTTTTTTTGAATTGATTGACTTTGAAATGAAAATTCTTTGTGAATTTAAAAAATTGCTTACTTTTGCAACACCAAAATAAAGAGGTGCCATAGCTCATCCCGATAGGTATCGGGAGGTAAAGCACCAGGCTAAAAAAGGTGCCATAGCTCAGTTGGTAGAGCAACGGACTGAAAATCCGTGTGTCCCTGGTTCGATTCCAGGTGGCACCACAAAAAGGAAGGGAAGATGAGAATCTTTCCTTTTTTTATTTAAGTTTCCTCTTGTGTATTTTCGCACAAAGTTGTAAACTTGCACTCCGAATTTCGCTGATCGTGTTTGTT
>JAZBNQ010000497.1:0-2219 GCA_036350775.1 Mariniphaga sp. | reverse complement strand
TATTCGAGGAGTGAATGTGTTTCCGTCGCAAATAGAAAGCGTACTGCTGGAAATGAGCGAAACCGAACCACACTACCTGCTTATTGTGGAGCGCGAAGGATCGCTGGATGTGCTCAAGCTGCTGGTGGAAGTGCAGGAGCAGTTTTTCTCCGATGAGATTCGTGAACTGGAAGCCCTGCGTAAAAAAATAACCGCCAACATTCAGGGAACGCTGGGCGTTTCGGTGGATGTGAAGCTGGTGGAACCCAAAACCATTGAACGCACCGCAGGCAAAGCAAAACGGGTAATCGACAATCGAAAAATCTGAAAAAATGAAAGCAAAACAAGTTTCGGTGTTTCTGGAAAATAAATCGGGCCGGCTGAATGAAGTGGCTCAAATACTTGGCGAAGCAGGGGTCAACATTTCGGCATTTACAGTGGCCGATACATCCGATTTCGGGGTGCTGAGGCTCATTGTTTCCGATCCTGAAAAAGCATGTGATGTTTTGAAGAAAAAGCTTTTTTCGGTTCGTACAACCGATGTGGTTCTGGTAAAAAGTCCAAACCGGCCGGGAGCTTTGTCGCAAATGCTTCAAATTCTGAATTCGGAAGGTGTGTTTATCGAATACCTATACGCTTTTTCAATGAATGATGATACTGCAGTAATTGTTATCAGGCCGGCAAATCTTGAAAAATGTATGAATATTCTTGAAAATCATAAAAACGAATTGTCAGGACACGACCCCAGTTATCAGTTGTAAAATTATAATTTAAAAGAACTAAAAAACCCGTTGTCTGTTCTAAATTCATAATGTGTATATTTGAAATCAATTTTAAAACGAACAAATGAAGCGTATTGCTGTACAGGGAATCATCGGCTCTTTTCATGAAGATGCGGCACTTAAATATTTCACTGATAAAATAAAAGTTGTTGAATGCAAATCGTTTACCAGCGTTTGTGATTTGGTTGATACGGATAAGGTCGATTATGCCGTAATGGCCATTGAAAATTCCATAGCCGGAAGTTTACTGAAAAATTATCAGTTGATTCGGGATTATCATTTAAAAATTATTGGTGAAATTTATTTGCACATCCAAATGAACCTGATGGCCATTGAAGGAGTAAAACCGGCTGATATAACCGATATTTATTCGCATCCCATTGCTTTGCAGCAGTGTATGGAATACCTCGAAAAATATTTTCCGAATGTGGAACTCCACGAAGGAATCGATACTGCCGGTGCTGCCAAATTTATTTCAGAAACGCGTCCGTTAAATGCTGCTGCCATTGGCAATTTACGGTCGGCTGAGTTGTATAAACTACAGGTGTTGGAAACCGGAATTGAATCCAACAAAAAGAATTACACGCGGTTTCTTATTCTGGCAAAACATGGCAATCCGACGGATAAAGCCAACAAAGCATCTTTATGCTTTGAAGTGGGGCACTTTTACGGTTCGCTGGCCAGGGTACTGAACGTTTTTGCTGAAAATGAGATCAATTTAACTAAAATTCAATCGGTTCCAATAATTGGAAAACCGAATGAATATACCTTTCATGTTGATGTTGAATGGGACACCCTTGAGAACTATGAACGGGCCATTCACCAGGTTTTGAAAAGTGTTTCGAGCCTGGCTATTTTAGGAGAATATGAACGGGGTGAAACTTCAATAAGTAATGGCAGCTAACCGGGAGTAAGCCTGGTTTGGAATAAATTATCTGACTCGAAAACTGTAAATTAATAGATATGAACAAAATTGCAATTTTCTTTGGACCACTCGACGGCGCAGTTCACAGGGTAGCTAAAAAAGTAAGAGACGCCATTGGCGATGATAAAGTGGTGCTGGTGCCGGTAAAAGATGCCAGTGTAACCGATCTGGAGAAATACGACAAAATTATTTTCGGCATTTCAACCGTTGGAAAAGAAACCTGGCATGCAAAATATAAAAATGATGACTGGGCAAATTTTCTACCCGAAATCGGTAAAACACGTTACGAAGGTAAGACGCTGGCTATTTTCGGTTTAGGCGACCATGTTACCTATGCACAAACCTTTGTTGATCATATTGGTTTACTGGGCCGCGAGCTGATGGAAAATGGCGCAACCCTTGTCGGGCAGGTGCCAACCGACGGATACGAATTCGACGACTCCGAAGCCATTATGGATGGTAAATTTATGGGTTTGCCGGTAGATGAGGATTTTGAGCCGGAGTTAACCGACGAACGGGTGGAAAACTGGGTG
>JAZBNQ010000496.1:0-2157 GCA_036350775.1 Mariniphaga sp. | reverse complement strand
TTCCCATCCTGAAATCTGTTCATAGGGCCAGTCCTGTTCACGGCCGATAAATCCGATTAAATAATCCAGCGCTTTTTTTAACGAACCTCCCTTTGGATTGGTGTAGCTGAAAATATCGACGCCAGCTTTCAATCCCAATTCACCGGTATCGAAAAAATTACGCAGGTTGCTTACCGAATACCCGAAAGCTTTTGTGCGAATCAGTTCGTGAGGCTGGCTTCCATCGGCTTCAATCATCGCGTCAATGCGACGTTGCGGCACTTCACCTACTTTTTGCCTCACATAATCGTCTCTTCCAAGGAAATATGCAATGCCGCATGCCTGCACATCGTAGGCCACAGAGTGGTTGTTTTTGTAGTCGTCTTCCTCTTTTCCGAATTCACTGGTTGTAAGCCACGTAAAATATTTCTCAAACCAGTTCCGCAGCCCTGTTATTTCTTCCTCAGTCAACGACCCGGAAGTTTCAAGCAGGGCGATGGCATCAACCAGTTCTGCAAACGACCGGCCGTCGATAATCCCGATAAAACGGCCTTCTGTTCTGCCCGGAATGGATTGTCCGTAATTCAGGTGTGGGTTCATCAGTGTTTCAGGATCGAGAAACCAGACCCTTAAAAGTTCCGCTGCTTTTTCGGCGTATTCCTCTTTCCCGGAAAA
Source organism: Mariniphaga sp. (assembly GCA_036350775.1). Taxonomy (GTDB): domain Bacteria; phylum Bacteroidota; class Bacteroidia; order Bacteroidales; family Prolixibacteraceae; genus Mariniphaga. The sequence continues at coordinate 1,503 of JAZBNQ010000496.1, read as the reverse complement.
AAACCAGCCGAGAGACAAATTCCGAACTGCATTTATCATTTTACTTTTTTGAGCGCTGTCCAACTTGTCCCGCTCCGGATTTACCTCTCCATCACGGCGGATGTAAGGCAAACCGTCTGGTTTTTCCGGATCGGGCCACCAGTAGGGTCCCATGCTCATGTAATCGTTTTTTGAACCGCTGGGCGGAACCAGATTTTTGAACGTAACCGAATAAACTCCTCCTGCCAGCGCTTCATCAGCTTCTTTCAGCAATTGATTATAAGCCGTAAGAAATTCACTTCCACCATTTTTCAAATCAGATTTTACCTCGTCCATCCAGAGATAATCCCAGCCACCCAAACGAATGTCTGCCGTTTCAACTTTTTCACTGTTGCAACCAGAAATGACCATAGTGAACGTTATAACGAATAGGAAATTTTTTGTTTTCATTTTTTACCAGCCTTTTAAGGTTTTATATCTCAGCAATGCTTCCACAAAATAATAATCGGCATAAGTTAATGGAACATCCACTTCACTGTTTCCGGGTAAATGCCCCACACTTCTTTTCAAAACAAAAAATCCGTTGGAACCGGGTTCAGCCAAATATTCGGGTGATGCCAGCGTGGCAAGCTGTTTTTCGGCCATCGACAGGTATTTCTGGCTCAATTCGCCTTCAGTGAGGGTGCTCAGTTCAATAAGCGCCGATGCCATGATTGCTCCTGCAGATGCATCTCTCAGTGCATCCGGTATTTCAGGAGCCAGGTAATCCCAGTATGGAATTCCGTCCTCCGGCATATTCGGATGGTCAATCAACAGGTTGGCAATTGCAGTAGCCTGGTTGAGGTACCGTTCCAAATTTGTTTCGCGGTACATTACCACAAAGCCATACAATCCCCAAACATTTCCCCTCGCCCAGATGGATTCATCGAATGCACCCTGGTGGGTTTGTTTGACATGGGGCAAACCGGTTATGGTATCGTAAGAAACTACATGGTATGAGCTGTTATCAGGCCTGAAATGGTGTTCCAGGGTTTTATCGGCATGAGAAACCGCAACATCCCAGAAAGTCTGTTTCATGGTATGGTCAAAATTCCACATCAGCAATTCCAGGTTCATCATGTTGTCGATAATAACCGGGTACTGCCATTTTTGCGGGTTGGAATCCCACGACCGGATAACTCCCAAATCAGGGTTATACCTTTCCAGGGCGCTTTTTCCTGCCACTATTAAAACCTCGCGATAATCTTCGCGGCCAGTGAGCCGGTAACCATTTCCGAAACTGCAATAAATCTGAAACCCGATGTCGTGGTCATAGGTGTTGTACTTTTCTTTTTCAACCCGTGCCGAATATTTTTCGGCCCATTCCATGTGACCGGCATCGCCGGTATATTCGTACAAATACCACAATACTCCGGGAAAAAATCCGCTGCACCACCATTTGCTGTCGGAGGTTATAATTTCATCCTTTTCTTTTACATACGACCTTGGCAGTCTGCCCTCCTTATCATCCAAATATTCAGCCAT
>JAZBNQ010000495.1:0-2385 GCA_036350775.1 Mariniphaga sp. | reverse complement strand
TTAATCCACTCCTTATCGTGGTTTTCAAGCAGGTAGGCATATTTATTCCGGCCCATTGCTTTGTAGTCCATGGCAGAAAACTCAATCTCGAAATTATTATACCGATAGGGTATTACCAGTTTTTTGGCTCGCGAAATGGATTGCTCGAGGATAATCTTTGAACCGAATTTTTGTCCGATATTTACGGGTTGATTAAAAATCTTTATTCCTGTTAAAACAGGTGTTTTTTCAATTTTTATATCGGGAATTTCCTCCGGATTAAAGTAGGTGAGGCCCAGTGAGCTGCCAAAAAATATTTCGCCCCGGTTGTTCCTAAAAACCGAAGCTTCGGTATAGTTATTCCCCTGGATTCCGTCCGTTTCATTGTAATTAACAAAGAGTGATTCTGCCTCTGTTGTTGTAAGTTTTGAAATTCCGGTATTTGTGCTGATCCAAATATTGCCGTTTAAATCATGGGAAATGGCTTTAATGAAATTACTTGAAAGGCCATCCTCTTCAGTATAAAATACGACCTGAAAACTATTTTCGCCGGTTTCTGTCAATTTGTTTAAGCCGTTTGGTGTACCAATCCAGATATTTCCATCCGGATCTTCATCCATGCAGGTAATGATATTTCCTGTAAATTCACCTGAAATTTCAAAGGATTTCTCAGCCGGATGAACAGTTGTATCTTTTGAATTGTATATGTGCAGCCCGTCATAAGTACCAATCCAGATTCTTTCCTTACTGTCTTCAAATAAATAACTGATGCGGCTGCTGTTCAAATCTCCTGACGCCGCACTATTTTTTCTTAAATGTTTAATTACTTTCAAACCGTTGGTTTTATCCAAGAGGAATAATCCATTCATCAAACTGCCAAACCACAACATGTTTTTTGCATCCAGCAATGAAACATTTTGGAGATTATTAATATCGGGATAGGATGATGAAATGTCCGGTCTTATCATTTCCGGTTTACCTTGTTTAAATTGAATCAGGTAAGGGCCAATATTTGTTCCAACCCATATTTTCCCCGTTTTATCTTCATACAGGTATTTGATGATAAAGAATCTTGATCGATTTACATTTGCCTGATATTCAACCGGATAAAAATTTTCGCGGTCGGGCGACCAATACAAACCACTTCCAATTGTACCCAGCCAAAGATTTCCTTTGCTGTCATCAACCACAGTCATAATTCTGGTATTTTGCAGTCCTTTAATGGGTTCGGGATGATACCCAATATGGTTGAAATTTAGTTTTGGGGTAAGCACACAAATTCCTCCTCCATTTGTGCCCAGCCATAAATTCCCGTCTTTGTCCTGAAATATACTCAATACCGCATCGTAGTCTTTATTTAATGTAGCCCGGTTTTCAGGATAAAGTAAATACCGCTCAAAAATTTCATTATCCGGATTAAAATGATAAAATCCTGTACCCCAGGTTCCCAGCCAGATATTACCTTCAATGTCTAAATCTATTGTTTCATAAGAATGAACTGAAGATTCTTCATTAGCATTACCAATTTCATATTGCTTAACTTCATTGGAAGTTAAATTAAGTTTTTTCAGGTTCGCGGATGCAATCCAAAGCGCATTTCTTTTTTTATCAAAGCGTAATTCATAACATGGGAAATTAAAAGGTGGATTGGTTTGTTCAATAATAGAATTTTCTTCAAGTATAAATTGAAACAGACCTTCATTTGTTCCAATCCAAATATGGTCATCCGATGTTTCAACAATTGAATTTACCATACGGTTCCCCAGGTATTGCTGTGAAGTATTTTTTTTTTCATCGTAAATAATCAGGCCGTTGCTCCAGGTCCCCATCCAAATCCGGCCTTTTTTATCTTCGTAAAAGGATAAAATCCGGTTATCGGGTAAAACCTCACTTGAATTTTTATAATTCACCGTAATATTTTGAAACTTTTCAGTGAACGGATTGTATTTACTTACTCCGCCTGATTTGGTGCCAATCCAGAGATTTCCCCTGCTATCCACAAATAACCCTTCAACCGATGGATTTACCAGGCTGTTTGAATCGCCGGGTACCTGGTTGAATATCTTAAATTCGTATCCGTCATAACGGTTCAGGCCGCCGCGGGTGCCAATCCAGATAAAACCGTCGTGATCCTGCACAATCGAGGTAACCTCGTTGTGCGATAGTCCGTCTTCAACAGTTAAAAAGGATTTGTGCAAAGCGGGTTGCTGCCCGTTCATCCAGAACGATAAAACGAGCAGGGGCAGGAGGGCGGCAATTTTCAGGAGTAGTTTCATTTTTTTCTCTCTGCCACAAAAATAGAATGTTTTCTTAATCCCCCAACTGTTTTATTTTAAACCGTTCGTTTTCAGCAGGTGTATGTTCCTGTGCAAAAATTGATTCGATTTTTTGCACGATTTCCGGATG
>JAZBNQ010000494.1:0-5372 GCA_036350775.1 Mariniphaga sp. | reverse complement strand
TGAAGCACTGGTGGAAGCTTACCGGAAATACAAAAACAAAGGATTCGAAATTTACCAGGTAAGTGTTGACGATAACCGCGTGGAGTGGGTTGACGCCATTGATCAGGACCGATTGACTTGGATTAATGTGGGAGATATGGAAGGAAGCAACCAGGCAGCAAGGGCATACAACATTCAAGCCATTCCTTATAATTATTTGCTGAATGAGGATGGAGAAATTATAGCACAAAATCTCAAAGGCCCCGCTCTTGACAGGGCCCTGGCTCAACTTCTGAATTAGAACATCGTATAAAAGTACCGTCTTGTCAGAAAGGAAAAATATATATTTTATTTCGGATGTCCACCTTGGTGCGCCAGCCCTTGCCAACAACCGTGAACGAGAACTGCTTTTTGCCCGCTGGCTCGATTTCATACGCGATGACGTTGCTGAACTTTACATGTTGGGCGACATTTTCGATTTTTGGTTTGAATATCGGAAAGTTGTTCCCCGCGGTTTTACCCGCATTCTTGGTCGCCTGGCTGATTTGTCGGATAACGGTGTTTCCATTCATTTTTTTACCGGTAACCACGATGTTTGGGTGTTCGACTATCTTCCCAACGAAATAGGACTTACTCTTCACTGCAATGAATTTATTACTGAAATTAGTGGGAAAAAGTTTTACCTGGCTCATGGCGATGGTCTCGATCCGGAGGACAAGGGCTATTTATTTCTAAAAAAAATATTTACCAGTAAAACCCTGCAATGGTGGTTTTCACGCATTCATCCTAATTTTGCCTTTCATATGGCGCATCAATGGTCAAAATCAAGTCGTTTGTCCAAATTAAATCGGAAAGAAGAATTTAAAGTTAAGAATGAATGTATGTATAAATTTGCAGAAAAATATTTGGAGAAGGAGTGGATAGATTATTTTATCTTTGGCCACCGTCATCAAATGGCCAATGTTGAAATAAAAAATGGTTCCCGGTTTATCCTCCTGGGAGACTGGATTAAAAATTTTTCTTATGGTGTATTTGATGGAGAAAGGTTTGTTTTGAACAAATTTGAAGTATAGCGGTTAGTTGAGAAGTTGAAGATTATGGCAAAAGAAATTTATACACGCATTATAGGAACAGGAAGTTACCTTCCGCCCAAAGTGGTAAAAAACAACCATTTTTTGAATTATGATTTTTACGATATAGCTACAAAAAAGCCTTTTGAAAAATCGAATGAAGAAATCATTCAGAAGTTTTACGAGATTACAAATATTAAAGAAAGGCGCTACGTTGCAGAAGATCAGGTTACTTCAGATTTGGCTGTTCTGGCCATAAAAGAAGCATGCAAATCGGCCGAAATATCAAAGGAAAGTCTCGATTTTATTATAGTAGCCCATAATTTTGGCGACATTGAAGAAGGGAATGTCCGCACCGATATTTTACCCGGACTGGCCAATAAGGTAAAAATGAAACTGCACATTATAAATCCTGCGTGTATTTGTCACGACGTAATTTCAGGCTGTCCCGGCTGGACTCAGGCGATGATTGTGGCCGATGCATTTATTAAAAGCGGTTTTATGAAGCGCGGTGTTGTTGTTGGCGCCGATGTACTTTCACGTATTTCCGATCCACACGACCGCGATTCCATGATTTATGCCGACGGCGCCGGTGCAACCATTGTGGAGGCTGTTGAAAGCGAAAAACCAACCGGTATTATTTCACATGCAAGCCGGTCAGACTCGGTTACTTATGCAAACCTGCTCACACTTGGCCCTTCCAATAATCAGGAAATGAACGGCAACGAACTTTGGATTAAAATGGCAGGACATAAACTTTACATTTACGCCATAAAAAATGTTCCGGGTGTAGTTAAGGAGAGTATCGACAAAGCCGGACTTCATTTGAGCGATATTAAAAAAGTACTGATTCACCAGGCCAATGAAAAAATGGATGAAGCCATTCTGAGCGGTGTTTTCAGATTATATAACGAAAAAGAAATTCCTGAAGGAATTATGCCCATGAGCATACGCTACCTGGGGAATTCATCAACTGCCACTGTTCCAACATTACTCGATTTAATACTGAAAGAAAAAATTGATGGACAGGAAATAAACGAAGGCGATCACGTGGTGCTTTGTTCTGTGGGCGCCGGAATGAATATCAATTCCATCGTTTATAAATGGTGAAAATTTATCCCGTATTCGTTTAGAGAAACTTACTTGTTTTGGTTAAATTGAACCGTTTTTCTAAACAGCTCTAAATTTCCCTGAAATGAGTAATGAAATCGTTATAATCCTTTTAAGCCTGATTGCCATTTCCGCGCTGGCCTCCCTCTTTTTTTTCAACCTGAAACATCAGAAGAAAACGAATTTGCTGAAAAGTGAGTTTCAAATCAGGGAAAAGGAAACTGAAAATCTTCGTTTTGAAACGGAAAAAAAGGCCACGGTTTGGGAAGACCGCTACAATTCTTTAAAATCAGAAGTGGATGGCTGGAAAGAAGAATTGCAAAGGAAACGCGAAGAAAATACACACCTGATTGGCCGGCTCGAAAAAGCCAAAACCGAGTACCTGAACCTACAGGAAAAACTGCAAACCCAAAAGGCTGAACTGGAAGAAATTCAGAAAAAATTTACCACTGAATTTGAAAACATCGCCTCCAAAATTCTGAAAAAGAACAGCGAGGAATTTACACTTGCCAATCAGAAAAATATTGGTGAAGTGCTTAGTCCGCTCAAAGAGAAAATTCTTTTGTTCGAAAAAAAGGTGGAAGACACTTACCAGAAAGGATTAAAAGACCAAACCGATTTGCGTGCCGAACTGAAAAAGTTGTACGACCTGAACAACCGCATCAGCGAGGAGGCCAGCAACCTGACCAAAGCGCTGAAAGGCGATGTAAAAAAGCAGGGAAACTGGGGCGAAGTGGTGCTGGAACGAATTCTGGAACGTTCGGGTTTGAATGAGGGAGAACAAGGTTATCAGAAACAGTTCAGCGATTTTTCCGACGACGGCAAACGTATTCTGCCCGATGTAGTAATAAACCTTCCCGACAACAAACACATCATCATCGATTCCAAGGTTTCGCTTATTGCTTACGAGCGGACTGTAAATGCGAATTCTGAGGAAGAACGGGTAAAATTTGTAAAGGAACATCTGGTTAGTTTGAAAACGCACATCAAAGGATTGAGTGAGAAGCACTACCAAACCGCGAGAAACCTGAATTCACCCGATTTTGTACTTCTGTTTATTCCCATTGAATCTTCATTCAGCCTGGCCATTCAGGAAGATCAGGAACTGTTTTCGTACGCGTGGGATCAGAAAGTGGTGATTGTGAGTCCGTCCACGTTGCTGGCCACGCTGCGTACCATTGCTTCCATCTGGCAGCAGGAAAACCAAACACGAAATGCCCTCGAAATTGCCCGGCAAAGCGGCGCACTTTACGATAAGTTTGTAAATTTTGTTGGAGACCTGGAAAGTATTGGAAAAGGGCTCGATTCAACGCGCAAAACCTACGATCAGGCAATGAATAAATTACATACCGGCAGTGGTAATTTAATTCGCCGGGTGGAAAAAATCAAAAAGCTGGGAGCGAAAGCTACTAAAGAATTGCCGAAAAATTTGATTGAAAATGAGTTGCAATTGAATGATTCGCAAGAAAATGAATTGGTATAAACAAGATTAAAAATCCCAGCCTCGAGGCAATCGTTTTCCCGCTCCGTTTGAATGAAAAACAAATTTCAGATTACCGCTTTTGGTTAAAACAGCCATTGTATCAGTAATCGTTTCTTGTTCACCATCTCCATCAATATCATATTTCAGTGTTACTTCAATAATTCTTATGGGACCACTGAATTTCATAATCGAATTTTCCTTGTCAACTTTATAGGTTATAGTCCAGAGGAAATTTCCACTTTTGGAAATTGTAATTCGTTCCTGCCCTGAATCAATAGAATGGACCAATCTCCCCTCGTAATAAAAATCAATGGCAACACCATTAGTATTTTCAGGTGTTTCTGCCCAAGTTTTGAAAGGTGAAGTCATTAAAAGTAAGGCAATTGAAAAAATTGCCAGTTGTATTTTTCTCATGATTTTTGGTTTTTTGTTATTTTGAAAATTATTAAATCTTGTCAGGTATTATTTTTCAAAAATTCCAGCACTTCTTCCGTGTCCTGCCGTGCATTCACCTCATCGTTTTTATACACCACTGTTCCTTCCTTGTCGAGAATAAACGTCCAGCGGCTGGTTGTAATATTTCTTTCCAGTTCAAATGCCTGTCCGTTAAATTCACTTTTAAACACGCCTCCGTCGCGGGTTGGCACACCAAAAAGCTGTGCAATTTCGCCTGTTTCGTCTGAAAGCAGCGTAAAATTCAAATCGTGGGCTTTTTTGAAAAATTTTAACCCTTCTACATTGTCGCCGCTTACGCCAACTACCATGGCATTTTCCGATTGCAGGTCGCTGCTTAAATCGCGGTAAGCACAGGCTTGTGCGGTGCAGCCACCGGTCATGGCTGCCGGGTAAAAATAAACCACCAGGTATTTTTCACCGGTGTGGTCTTTCAGTTTCCAGGTGCTGCCATCGTCGGCAAGCGCTTCAAATCCAGGAACTTTGTCGCCAATGTTTAAGCCATTTTGGGCAAATATGCCTGATGAAAGGGAGAATAGAATTATTGCTAATACTGATTTCATTTTTCGAATTTTTAATTTTTAACTGTAAATAATACAGTTATGGAAAAGAAAAGTTGCATATTATCCATAATTTTAAGGGTTAAATATAGTATTTAGTACTGATTTTTAAGGTTTGGAAAAGTTTTATTATGAACTTTAGCCTGTTGAAAACCAGGATTTTTTTTATAATTTTAGAACGCTTTGAAAATTTATGGGAAAAGCCTATACATACCGATGCGACCATTGCAGTTTCGAAGCCCGGTTTAACGAAGGGCATGGTTTCCTGATTCATCCGCAGCCCCTGGATTCCTATTTAAACAGCGGCGAAATCCTGTTTCACCATAAAACCCATAAAGCCCTTGTAAAATTGGGCAGAAAGAAAAAGAACCTGTTTGTACATGCCGGTTTTAAAATTTACAAATGCACACGCTGTAACCTGCTTTTCGACAAGGTTGATGTAACGGTTTACGATGACGGGATGCCAGTGCACAAAAGCGAATTCAGGTGCAGCCGGTGCCGGTCACGATTAAAACTCACCAATATTCACCGGCTTAAAAAAGCAGTTTGTCCGGCCTGCGGGAAAAATACGTTTCGGTTTGACCCGCGGAAAATGGTGCTGTGGGATTAACTTTTCCGGGCCGATTCGGAAAAAAGTTCCTGGAAAACGGTGTTTTGCGGATAGCGGTCGGTTAGCGTTTTAAAGTACAGGTTTCCTTTCTCCGGCTCTTTTTCAAT
>JAZBNQ010000493.1:0-2297 GCA_036350775.1 Mariniphaga sp. | reverse complement strand
TGCTGTCCTCATTTGGAAACGAATTCTTTTTCAGCGTTTCAAATCCCTGAGAAATCAACCCTGCAATTGCAAGAATGGTTAAAGGGATACCCAATGTGAAAGGTATGCTTTGCGCAAACTGAAAAAGTCGTTGATTTTCTCTCAAATTATCCTGGAAAAATTTTAAAAACCAAAGAAAATCGCCGGTTGCGATTAATCCGGCAATGGAAAACAAACCAGTTCCACTTAAAAGAAAAGGAGCGAAACGATAGCTGCGGTTCAAAATAAAAACCATTGCAAAAAAAAGGAGTACCAAAAATCCTTGTGGCAACACAAAAGGGATAAACGAAATGACCAACGCCGAGAAAAGAAATCGTTTTGATATGAAAAGCCAGATAGAAAAAACCAGCAAAAAACCGAACAAAATATCAGGGAGGCAACTCGCAGAAAGTTGAAAAAAAGCCGGTGAAAAAGCAATGAAAATAAATGCAAACAACTCACCTCCGGGGTAGAGCCGGTTTACAATCCGGGCCGAAAGGAGCAACGTAAAAACTGCAAGCATTATATTAAAAGCTTTTGCAGGCAAATAACCAAATTGCGAAAACGGTGCTGAAAGAAGGATGTAGAATGGATGCTTTTCAAAAAGAAATTCCGGATGCTGAAACAAAAACCTGGCATTCCGGTACAGAAAAATATTTTCCATACCGCCATACCCAACGGTACTTTCACTAAACAAAAGAAAAAAAACCTGAATGAGAATGAAACCTGTAAAAAACAGGTACAACCGATTTTTTCCCTCAGATGTTAACATGACTGCTATTTCTGAAAAACGTTATACTTCAGCACACACCACAACGCCCGGAAACCGTCGCGCCAGCCAATTTTTTTCCCTTCTTCGTATGTGCGGCCGTAATAAGAAATGCCCACTTCGTAAATCCGCACGCCGGGAACCCGCGCCACTTTTGCCGTTACTTCGGGCTCAAAACCAAACCGTTTTTCTTTCAGGTCGAGGCTTTTAATAATTTCTGAACGGAACAGTTTGTAGCAAGTTTCCATGTCGGTGAGGTTCAAGTCGGTAAACATGTTTGAAAAAAACGTAAGAAACTTGTTCCCGATGGAGTGCCAGAAAAACAAAATGCGGTGTGGGTTTCCGCCCATAAACCGCGAACCGTACACCACATCGGCGTTTCCCTCGGCAATGGGTTTCAGCAAGTGGTTGTATTCACGCGGGTCGTATTCCAAATCAGCATCCTGAATGATGATGCAATCGCCGGTGGCCTCTGCAATTCCCCGGTGCAGTGCAGCGCCTTTTCCCATGTTTTGCGGTTGCAGAAAAAGTTTCATGCTGATTTCAGTATGCGATTTAATGTAATTTTCAATGACCTCCACCGAATGATCGGTTGACGCATCGTTTACAATGATGATTTCTTTGCTGAAACCGTATTGCAGTTCAGCCGCAAGCACGCGGTCAAGAATGGCAGCAATGGTTTTTTCTTCGTTAAAAACAGGAATTACAATGGATAAATTCATCGGCCTTTTTCAAAATTTCGTTCAGTTACACTCATTCGAGAAGCTCCCAAAAGTAATGAAGAAATTGGAAATATCAACCGAAAGATTCACGTGAACTGTTTCGCAAATTAACCACAGTTGTTTATTTTTAGCGCTTCAATAAAAAGAAGCATTCAATTGCATCTCCTAAAGCCTGGTGAATGAAAAAAAATATTTATGCCATAACTACATCGATTACAATTTCTGCGCTCATTTTATTTTTTCTGTTCAAACCAGCTTTTCAAACACCTGACAGTGTGCTGTTTTCAAAATATGAAGACGGACTGAAAAACTATTTCAATTTTTCGTATTACCTGAAATATGACGATGGGATCCGACACGACGGCATCAATTATCCCTACGGCGATCACCTGCAATACATTAATTCGCATCCGCTTTATGTACAAATAATAAAATTCGTGGATGAAAAGATTTATCCGGTTTCCAATTACGGGGTTTTCATTCTGAACCTGACCATGGTCATTTCATTGCTCCTGGCCATTCCGTTTTTATTCCTGATTTTACGAAAATTTGCTCTGCCACGGTGGTATGCTGCGCTCATGGCAGTCATTTTAATGTTTCTGTCGCCTCAGTTTTTCAGAATACATGGGCACTTCGAAATGGTTTATGCCTTTTTCATTCCCATGTACTGGTACTTTATCATTCGGTGGCGCGAAGGAAAAAAACGATGGCTTTGGTCGGTTTTGCTTGTTTCCGGTGGTTTGGCTGGCGGATTTACCAGCGCATATTACGCTTCGTTTTATGCCATA
>JAZBNQ010000492.1:0-3381 GCA_036350775.1 Mariniphaga sp. | reverse complement strand
ACAGATTTACGATGTGGTGCAGCAACTGGCACAACCGGATATGAAAGTCCTGGACAAATTTGGCGCGGATGTGCTGGATATCGGGCGGGAGTTTAACGAAAATCCATCTGACTGGAAGCCAACCATCCTGGCAAATGGTGCACCTGCGTTTTATCCAAAATGGTTTAATCCGGTAAAACTGGAAAACGGTTCGTTTGCCACTTACGACGATGACGGAAAAACAATGTTGTCAAGGATGCCTGTTGGCGCCACTTTTTTCGACCAGACATATTTTCCGTATGTGGATGGTTATCCGGACAATTACAGCAATCTGGATGCAGAAATGGGCCGCATCATGTGGGCACGCGATGCACACAGTCCCTGGGACCATGCAGGAGATGACAGATTTTGGGAAACGTTACGTGAAAAGACCCTTCACCTTCGCCAAAATACCGACAAAGCGTTGCTGGTGGTTTGTGGTTGCAACCTGTTTGAGTGGGGTACTTTTCTGAGAAGGATGGACAATTTCCTGATGGATTTGATGTGCGACCAAACCAATGTGGAAAAACTGCTTGATGAATTGCTCAAACGCCATTTGGCAACCCTTGATAAAGTGTGCAATGCCGTGGGCGATATTGTGGACATAATTCGTTTTGGCGACGATTTGGGAATGACCCAGGGACCGTTTATGGAACCTGAAATTTACCGGCAGTTGTTCAAGCCGCGTCACAAATTATTATGTGACTACGTTAAAAAATATAGCCAGATGCACACGTTCATCCACTCCTGTGGTTCCATTTCGCTTCTTATGCCAGATATGATTGAAGCAGGAATCGAAATCTTCAACCCGGTGCAAACCAATGCTTACTTAATGGATCCTGGTTTCCTGAAAAAGGAGTTTGGAAAAGACTGCACTTTTTGGGGAGGCGGTATTGAAACGGCAGGGGTACTAAATAATGCAACACCTGAGAAAGTAAGGGAGCAGGTTTTGGAAAGGCTGGAAATATTTTCTGAAGGGGGTGGTTTTGTTTTTAACACCGTTCATAATATTTTACCCGATGTTCCGCCTGAAAATATTGTGGCAATGTATGAAGCAATCGAGGAATTCAATAAAAAAACCTAAAATGATGAAACGATTTGGACAGATAATCGGCTTAAAGCCCGAATGTTATGAAGAATACAAAAAATACCATGCGGGAGTCTGGCCCGAAGTATTGGAAACAATCAGGGAATGTAATATCCGGAACTACTCTATTTTTCATAAAGACAGACAATTGTTTGCCTATTTTGAATACATAGGCAACGATTTTGAAGCCGACATGGCTAAAATGGCTGCGCATCCGAAAACACAAGAATGGTGGTCTATTATGGAACCCATGCAACAACCTGTTGAAAACCGCAATGAAGGTGAGTGGTGGGCCAACATGGAAGAGGTTTTTCATTTGGACTGACAAATTACATAAGGCCCCACCTTAACAGACCACTTTGTCATTTTTTCAACGCTTTTACCCGTTCTTAAAGGAGTTGAATCCACATTTCCAGGGATTTAAACCATCTTCCCAAAGAAAAAGCCAGTCATTCCTTTAAAAATGGTGTCATTCCAAACTTTTCAGTTGCATCGATCAGCTTTTCATTTTCCAATTAAAAATTTGTCTATTGCAATAATTTTCAGGGGAGGAATTGTCTCGTCAGGTTTTTGTGGTACTGGCTTACATATCCCTTGTGCCGTTAAGGGTTTTGCCGGAACAAATAATCGCTGGCTTCGCGTACTTTGTCCATCAGTTCTTTTATATGCTGCAGGCTATATTGCCGATATTTTCGATTCGTTTTGTTCAGCTTTGGCGCCATTGGACATGGCCGGCAGATCTACCATTTTGGCGGCGATAATCATATTAACATGTCAGTATAAAAATCTAAAGAGCTAAAACAAAATCCAATTATGAGAATGGGCTTTGATGGGTTTTAAAATTTTACTTTTATGGGCAGTGCCGGAATTGAAAACATGCTTTATTCAATATATTTCCGAAAAGTTAACTCTGCATGGCCAAAATTATCAAACGCATAAGACAATAAACGGTAGTTCGGTCAATTTCGTTCTTGAAATAAGCATTTCAGATTTTCGGTTCCGACGTTATATCTTATTAGAAAAAGTAATCCTATATTATATTCAATCCCTCCGGTTTTACAATCAAAAATTACTAATAATGAGCTTAAAATGAAGTTTATTGTTTGGCTATTTAAACTCAGTCTAAATTAAATTTAGTATATATTATGAAAAAAAGTATATTGATTTTGGTCATTGTTTTTTCATCCTTAAAACTACTGGTAGCGCAACAAGGAGAAAGTCAAAGAATCCCATTAATTGGTACGCAGGCACCTTCATTTAAATCTCCGTCAACTAACGGAATGATTAATTTTCCGCGGGATTTTGGAAACCATTGGAAAATAATTTTTGCTCATCCCAGCGACTTTACACCGGTATGTTCTTCAGAAATTTTGGAATTGGCATATCGTCAGCAGGAATTTAAAGATTTAGATGCAAAAATTATTGTGTTGTCAGTGGATAAAATGGTTTCGCACCTGAGTTGGAAAGCCGATTTGGAATCGATTGAATTCAAAGGCCGGGAGAAAGTAAAAATCAATTTTCCCTTGGTGGTTGATAGCTCGGCAGTTATTTCTTACAAATATGGAATGCTTGACTCGAATTCGAGGGTCGGCCAAAGTGTGCGGGGTGTATTTTTTATTGACCCGGAAAATACCATACGCGCATTTCAGTTTTATCCGAATGAGGTGGGTAGAAACACCGATGAAATTTTAAGAACTTTAACAGCACTTCAAGAGCACGACCGGATTGAAGGCATTGTACTCCCTGCCAACTGGCAACCCGGCGACGATTATATGCTTCCTTTCCTGTCGCCCGAAGATAAGGAGGAATTGAAAAAACCAGATTCTGATATCTATTACATCAACTGGTATATGATTTATAAGAAGGGGAAATAATTTGAGTCTGAATATTCTTATGCCAAAACAGAAACATTTCAAAAACACATCTATTTCATGAAAAAATATAAATTAAGAGCAATTTTAATGGTGATTTCAATTTTTTTGATATTCTCAGGATTTGCTCAAACCAATCAGGCTCAAATAAAAGGTTTCATTTATTCACTCGAAAATGAGCCTTCTCAGTTTTCTACTGTTGTATTAATGAATCAAGATTCAGTTTTTATGAAAGGTACTTTAAGCCTGAATGATGGGTCTTTTATACTTGAAAAGATAGATCCCGGAACATACTTCATTCTGGTTCGCAACATTGAATTTAATCCTCATGTTTCAAGTGCTGTTCTTATTGAAAATGATGAAACAGTAACGCTGGATACAATTTACCTTGAAACAAGAGTTTTT